>SCUQ01000165.1 GCA_004297635.1 Rhizorhabdus sp.
TCGATCAGCGTGTTGAGGCCGGGCACGGCCTCGAAAATTATGTCGCCGCCCTTGCCGCCATTGCCGCCGTCGGGACCGCCATATTCGATGAACTTCTCGCGCCGGAAGCTGACAGCCCCCGGCCCGCCGCTGCCCGAGCGGATGAAGATCTTGGCCTGATCAAGAAAATGCATCGCGCGCCTTTATACGAATTGGCGGCGAAAAGAACCCCAGGGCCCAAAGCTTACCAGCCGCGCATGATCCGCAACTGATGGGCCAGGGTGGCACGCGCTGCTTCACGCGGGACTTCGAGCGCCTCGGCGATCGGTCCGCCGATCATGCCCTCGCCCAGCGCCGTCAGCACCAGGATCTGGGTAATCTGCCGCAGTGGGGCTCCGCGATGCTCGCCCAGCTCCTCGACGAGATTGTGGACCGCGTCGAGGATCGGGGCGATTCCCTCGTGATCGCTCGACAGGATCATCCAGGACATCAGTGCCGCCATGCCCTGCTTCTCGAAGGCGTCGAAGGTGATATCGACGATCTCGCGCATGTCGCTTTCGGTCTGGCGCGCCTCGACGACCTTCTCGCCGATCTCGCGGATGATCCGGCCCACCATCATCTCGGCCATCGCCCGGCGCAGTTCACCGGCCGAGCCGAAATGATGGAGCACATTCGCGTGGGTCCGGTTGATCCGCTTGGCCACCGCCATCAGCGTCACCGACTGCGGCCCATCCTCGATCAGGATGGTGCGGGCCGCATCGAGCGCGAGTTGACGCATCTCCTCGGTGGACAGGCGCGATCGTGTGTGCGGCATGGCAAGCCCTGATGATGGTGGCCGAGCACGAGGGAGATGGTTCCGGCTATCGGAAACGACAGCTCACCCCGTCGCCGCGCCGCATAGCATCCGCCGGCAGCCCGCCCGCGCAGCAAATTCTGTGCTGGCTGCAAGCGACACTATGGGCGTGCCATGTCGGTGAAACAGCAGTCTGGAGTCCATTTGCAACACGGCAAACAGCACTTACGAAAGCTTATTACGCAAATGGCCGCGATCACCCGGGAAAACGCCGACAGCGCGCCCCGAGCGTCGCTCACGCCGCCATCGCATCTTCGCGGTCGTAACCGGCCTTCGATCCGATGGCCGTCTGCGCTCGTGCGAAAGCCGGTCGGACGTAATCGATACTGGATTCGACCGAACCGCGGGCCCGACAGATACGGGGACGAACCGCGCCCGTCGGCGCGAATCCCAGCTTTTCCAGAACCCGTGCCGAACTGTGATTATCCGCGAAATGGCCGGCATGGAGCTTCGGCAGCCGCAGTCCCCGATCGGCCAGATCGACCACCGCGCGCGCCGCTTCGGTCGCGAAGCCGAGCCCCCAATAGGGCCGGGCAATCCAATAGCCGAGTTCGACACCGTCATCGCGCGATTCCAGAGCGACACCGCCAACGAGACGGGGCGCGCCATGGGTTCGTGCGAAGATCAGCAAATTGGGCAATGGACCGTGATCGGTGGCCAGAAAGGCCTCCGCATCGGCCAGCCCATAGGGCCAGGGTGCGCTGGCAAGGCGGCCGACGACGGCTAAATCACCGATCGCGGACGCCAGTGCAGGCGCATCTTCCTTCCAGCCGGGACGCAGCAAAAGCCGCGGGGTACGAGCGAACATTTTCTAGAACTCCCTCTCCGCCGCCCCGAAAACGCCTTTGAACTGAAAAGGTTACAGGGCAGCGACAATTTTTTGAGGGAGACACGAAAAAGGGAGCCGGTGCTACCGTCTCCCCTCGCGGTCCGGCTTGCCGGACCCTCGGGTCGCCCTCTGGACGACCCGTATATCGGCTCGTCCGATTACTCGGCGGCTTCGGCCATGGCAGCGACGCTGACATATTTGCGGCCGAGCTTGCCGCTGTGAAATTCGACGCGGCCTTCGGTCAGCGCGAACAGGGTATGATCCTTGCCGATACCGACATTGCGGCCGGGATAGACCTTGGTGCCGCGCTGGCGAATGATGATGTTGCCACCGATCACGAGCTCACCACCGAACTTCTTGACGCCGAGGCGCCGGCCAGCCGAATCGCGACCGTTCCGCGAAGAGCCGCCTGCTTTCTTATGTGCCATCTCAAACTACTCCGTTGGCTCTTCAATCAGGCTTCAGCTGCCACAGGCTCATCGGCCTTGGCTTTGGCCGGAGCCTTCTTCGCCTTGGCTTCGCCGCCGATCGCCAGGATCTTCAGGATCGTGTGCTGCTGACGATGGCCGTTACGGCGGCGATAATTGTGGCGGCGGCGCTTCTTGAAGACGATGACCTTTTCGCCCTTCGCCTGCGCGACGATCTCGGCCGACACGGTCAGGCCCTTCACGTCCTTGAGGTCAGCCCCCTCGCCCGCAAGGAGAACGTCGCTGAGCGACACGGTCGAACCCGCGTCGCCTTCGATCTTCTCGACGACGATCTTGTCTCCTGCGGCAACGCGATACTGCTTGCCGCCCGTGCGCACGATAGCGAACATGGCCCTCATCACTTCTTCAAAACGTTAGCGCAAAGGCAATGGCTCGCGGCCATCGACCCCGCACGGGAAAGCGGCTCGCTAAAGGGGGAAGGACCGAAAGTCAACCATTATGGCCAGCTCCCCGACCCGAAATTGTCATCCGCCCGAAGGCGGAACGACCGGGGCCTCACCCCGCCATTTTCATCCATCGCGATTCCGCAACCGGCCTGCGGGTTTGTTCGCTGCCAAACGCCTTCAGTGGCGATGCTCGCGCCGCAAATGATAGCGGCCATCGGCAAAGCTGTCGAACAACCCGTCGATCGCCGGGTGATCGATCATTTCATCGCTGTCGTCCTGCACCAGATTCTGCTGGCTGACATAGGCGATATAGCTGCTCTCGCTGTTCTCCGCGAAGAGATGGTAAAAGGGCTGATCCTTGGCCGGCCGGATATCCTCGGGAATCGAATCATACCATTCGTCGCTGTTCGCGAAGACGGGATCGACATCGAAGACGACGCCGCGGAATTCGAACAACCGATGCCGCACGACATCGCCGATCGCGAAGCGGGCGTGGGCGACGGGCGGGGAGATGATTCCCTGGTGCGGGGCACCGATCACCGGCGGAATGGAAACGCTCTTTTCAATCACAAGGCCCAATGTAGGGAAGTCTGACCGACATGCAAGCAGGCGCTTGGCAAGTCCCGATCCTTCCGCTAATGCCCCGCCCCTATCGACTGGCGGGCGGCCCCACGGCCCCTGCTCGCTCCTCTGCGGAGAGGTGCCGGAGTGGTCGATCGGGGCGGTCTCGAAAACCGTTGTGCCCGCAAGGGTACCGTGGGTTCGAATCCCACCCTCTCCGCCATTTCACGCGACTTCGGGGATCAGCCGTCAAGATCCGGCCGATTGGCCCGGTCTTCGCGATACCACATATCACGACCATGGCCGCATTGATCGTTCAGGGGACCGACTCCGATGTCGGCAAGCAGGTATCGGTAGCAGGTCCTGCTCAGGCGATATTCGGCGCCCGGCGCTGGCCTTGCCGCCCGAGCGGGAGCTTGCCCGCGAGCAGACGGACAGCTTGAGTCCGGTGGGCTGCAGTCCTCGGGGATGTCGCACTGGATGTCGGAAGCAAGAAGGGCGAGCCCCGGTCAGCTTGCGCAGATCGCATCCTCGACTCCGCGGGCGCGGTCGAACGAAGGCCCGGGTATCCGCGAGATCGATGCCGCACGCATTCAGTTCGGCATGAGCGCGGCGCAGGCACGCGATCGATGTACGGCCAGGCCGCGACCGAACCGGACGTGCCGAGCCTTCGAACCGCAAGGCGCGCCCGCCACAGAGGATCTTCACCGGCGACGTGATCTGCAGGGTCCCGTCATGGCTTCGCTCCAGGCCCCCCAAGACAGGTGGTCGCGGCGAGGAATGACCGACGATGAGCAGCAGGCCGACGACGTGATGGACAAGACAGTGCCAAACAAGACAGTGCCAAACAAGACAGTGCCAAAGGGGAAAGACGAGGGAAAAGCAGAAGGTCGCCCCTGCGCGGTGGCGGCGGACGCCAAGACTGGATCAGCGCAGATCCCGCATCCTGCCGTACCGCATCCCACGAAGTCTTAGACCGACTCCGTGATAAGGATTGGATGGCTGACACCCCAGCCGATCACCTGATGGGCAATCTTTGCTGACTGAAGACTGATTCGTGTCTGACGAGCATCACCACCTTGACTGCAGACC
>SCUQ01000166.1 GCA_004297635.1 Rhizorhabdus sp.
GCCGGTGTCGCGGTGCAGGGCGTCGCGATCAAGCAGGCCGATCCCCCGACCGCGGTGGTCGAGGCGTTCAAATCGGTCTCGGCGGCGCAGCAGGAGGCGCAGACCTATCTCAACCAGGCACGGGCTTATGCCCAGCAGCTCGGCGCAAAGGCCGAGGGCGAGGCCGCAGCCTTCGACAAGGTCTATGCCGAATATAAGCTGGCCCCCGAAGTGACCCGCCGTCGCATGTATTATGAGACGATGGAACGGGTGCTCGACAAGACCGACAAGACGATCGTCGAGGCCCCCAACGTCATCCCCTATGTGCCGCTTCCGCAGCAACTGCCCAAGGCCCAGCAATGAATGTTTCCGATAATCTCGCCAGCCGTACGGTGATCGGTTGGGCGATTGCCGCGATTGCCGCGGTAATCGTGTTGAACGGCGTGTTCGCGGTCGTACCGGAGACGAAGCAGGCGCTGGTCGTCCGCTTCGGCAAGCCCGAAAAGGTGTACAACGCCTATAAGCCCAATGAGGATTTCGGGCAGACGGGAGCGGGGGTGATCATGAAGATCCCCTTCTTCGATGAGATACACTGGATCGACAAGCGGGTTCGCGACTTCGACATGGAACGGCAGTCGGTCCTGTCGACCGATCAGCTTCGGCTCGAGGTCGATGCCTATGCGCGGTACCGGATCGTCGATCCGCTGCGCATGTCGATAACCGCCGGAACCGAACGCCGGGTGGAGGAGGCGCTGCGCCCGATCCTCGGCTCCTCGCTTCGCAACGAACTGGGCAAGCGTCCCTTCGCGTCGCTGCTCAGCCCGGAACGCGGCGCGGTGATGGACAATATCCAGACCCGGCTCAATCGGGTGGCCCGGCAATATGGCGCCGAGATCGTCGACGTGCGGATCAAGCGCGCCGACCTTCCCGACGGCACGCCGCTGGATTCCGCCTTCAACCGAATGCGCACCGCGCGCGAGCAGGAGGCGCTGTCGATCCGTGCGGAGGGACGCAAGCAGGCGCAGATCATCACGGCGGAGGCCGACGCCCAGGCAGCCGGCGTCTATGCGGAGAGCTTCAACAAGGATCCGGATTTCTACAATTTCTACCGGGCGATGCAGTCCTATCGGTTCACGTTCGGGACCGATGGCAATGAAGCGTCCGGATCGTCCAACGCGATACTGTCGCCCGATAATGAATATCTGCGCGAATTTCGCGGGCGCCGATAACAATAGATGGAACGGCGCCGTTCAAGCGGGGTTCAGCGACCGGGACCGAAATAAACCACCCCGGATATCGGCAACGGCAGGACAGGAGTTTTAAGGAGTTGGCAAAAGTGCGCTATGCCTATGCGATCACCGCAGCCTTGTTGGCCGGTGGTGCGACCGCAACCCTGACGATGCAGCAGCCGGTGGGGGCGCAGGTCGCACAGAACGCGCCCGGCTCGATCAACGCGGAGGCACCGCGCCCTGGCGCGCCGATGAGCTTCGCGGATCTGGCAGCAAAGCTGCAGCCGGCGGTGGTCAACATCTCCACCACCCAGAAGATCCAGGTCCGCAATGGTGGCAACGCCTTTTCCGGGACTCCCTTCGAGGAGCTGTTCCGCCGCTTCGGCGGCGGCGGCGGGACCGATGACAGCGGCAAGCCGATCACCCGTGAGGCGACCTCACTCGGCTCCGGCTTCATCATCTCGGCCGACGGTTATGTCGTCACCAACAACCACGTGATTTCGGCCTCGCCCGAGGGCGGGACCGGGGCGGTGGTCAGTTCGATCACCGTGACCCTGCCCGATCGCAAGGAATATAAGGCGACGATCGTCGGCCGCGACCAGACCTCGGATCTGGCGCTTCTCAAGATCGACGCGAAGAATCTGCCCTTCGTCCAGTTCGGCGATTCCACCCGTACCCGGGTCGGCGACTGGGTGGTCGCGATCGGCAATCCGTTCGGCCTTGGCGGCACGGTGACCGCGGGCATCGTCTCGGCGCTGCACCGGTCGATCGGCGTCAACGGGCCCTATGATCGCTATATTCAGACCGATGCTTCGATCAATCAGGGCAATTCGGGCGGCCCGATGTTCGATCTTCAGGGCAATGTGATCGGCATCAACACGGCGATCTTCTCGCCGACCGGCGGCAATGTCGGCATCGGCTTCGCCATCCCCGCCGAGGAGGCAAAGCCGATCATCGATCAGCTCCGCACCGGAGAGCGGATCAAGCGGGGCTATCTCGGCGTCGGCATCCAGCCGATGACGCAGGATATCGCCACCAGCCTGGGTCTGCCGAAGGACCGCGGCGAGATCGTCGCGCGGGTCGAGCCCGGCGAGGCCGCGGCGCGCGCGGGGATTCGCCAGGGCGACGTGATCGTGAAGGTCAACAACCAGGATGTCACGCCGGACAACACCCTGTCCTATATCGTCGGCAAGACCCCGGTGGGCGCCCGCCTGCCGATCGAGGTGATCCGGGAAGGCCAGCGCAAGACCGTGACGGTTACGCTCGGCGAACGTCCTCCCGAAGACCAGCTCGCCAATGCCAGCGGAGTGGACGAGGATCAGGACGACGGTGTGGGCGGTGGCCCGGTCGCGCCCGATCAGGCGACGCGCAACGCGATCGGCCTTGGCCTCCAGACGCTCACCCCGGATATCGCCCGTCGGCTCGGTGTCGCCACCACGCTCAAGGGTGTGGTGATCAACTATGTCGATCCGTCGAGCGACGCCGCCGCCAATGGTTTCCAGCCGCGCGACATCATCCTGCAGATCAACAATGTGCCGGTGACAACCGTCCAGGCCGCTGCCGCGCAGATCGCGGCCGCGTTGAAGGCCAAGCGGCCCACCGTGCTGCTGTTCGTCCAGCGTGGCAATAATCCGCCGCGCTATGTCGGCGTGCAGCTGCGAAACTGAGCAGTCGCTTACCCCTTCCTGTCAGGGATGGGGGAAGACCAAGAAAAAGGGCCGGATGGTTTCCCATCCGGCCCTTCTTTTTTGCGTTTGCGCGCTGATCAGAAGCGATAGCTCGCCGTCGCACGGATCGAATGGAACGCGAACTTGCTGAAGCTGCGCTGGAAGTCGGTACCCGACGTGTTCTGAACGGTGAACGGGCCACCCACGGGGCCGCCCGAGGTCCGCACGGTGCTCTTGTTGTTCTTCAGCGCCGTGAAGGTGTAGAGCGTACCGATCGAGAAGGGGCCGACCTTCTGCTCGATACCACCGCCATATACATAGCCCCAGGCGTTCTTGTTGGGATCGTTGACCGTGAAGGTGTTCACGGTGTTCGACGACGAGAAGCTGTTGCGGATCTTGCCATAGGCGACGCCGCCGGTGCCGTAGAACAGCGTGCCGGTGTCGAGCGCATAGCCGGCGCGACCACGGATCGCACCATCGCTCTTCAGCCGGGCCTGCATCTTGTACACCGCCGGGGTGGTGCTGAACGCGGTGACATTGTCGTAGAGGTACGACTTGCCATATTCGGCTACCGCGCCAACGACAAAGCCGCTGGTCTCGCCGAAGCCGTAATCATAGCCGGCGTGGATCTTCCAGGCCGTCGAGTCATTGTCCTTGGTGCAGCCGGTGCGCGGGCTGGCCGAGGTCGGCGCGCCGCCGCACATGCCGCCATTGCCGGCCGCATTGGGCTGGAAATTGACGAACGCGTCGCCAAAGTTCCCGTCGAGGTTGCGGTCAAAGTTGACGACTTCGTCGCCATCCTTGGGCTGCCAGCCATAGCCGAGCTGCCCACCGACATAGAAACCGGTCCAGCTCGAAGCGCTGTTCTGCGCCGATGCGGCGCTGGCGCCGAGCGCGGCGAGGCCGATCGCGGTGGTGGTGAGGAAAAATCGCATGAGTACAAACCCTTTCTACAGCCGTTACGGCGAAGCGGAAACGGTTCCCATACTAAAATGATCCCTGTGGCAAGGTCGATTGTAACGAATGATGCATAAATGCCACAGTCTAGATCGAAAATTACCCAATATTTACAACGCTGTTCACTGTCCGAAGTCCGGCTCCATCGCCATATTTAGCGCTTCACGCGCTGCGGCAATCAATGCACCCGATTTCGCTTCGCATTCGCGCTGTTCATATACCGGTTCGCTGTCAGCAACAATTCCGGCGCCGGCCTGAACGTGCATCACGCCATCCTTCACCACGGCCGTGCGCAGCACGATGCAACTGTCCATCGATCCGTCTGGCGAGAAATAGCCGACACCGCCCGCATAAGGGCCGCGCGTCTCCGGCTCCAGCTCGGCAATGATCTCGCAGGCACGGACCTTCGGTGCGCCCGAGACGGTTCCCGCCGGAAAGCCGGCGAACAGCGCGTCCAGCGCGTCCTTCGCCGGATCGAGCCGCCCGATGACGTTCGAGACGATGTGCATCACATGGCTGTAATGCTCGATCGTGTAGCTGTCGGTCACTTCGACCGTGCCTGCCTGCGCGACGCGGCCGACATCGTTGCGGCCGAGATCGAGCAGCATCAGATGCTCGGCCCGCTCCTTGGGATCGGCGAGCAGGCTGTCGCGGTTGGCGGCGTCCTCCATCGCCGTCCTGCCGCGCGGCCGGGTGCCCGCGATCGGCCGGATCGTGACTTCGCCATCGCGCGCCCGGACCAGTATCTCGGGCGAGGAGCCGATCAGCGCGAAGCCGGGCAGGTCGAGATAATAAAGGAAGGGAGACGGATTGATCCGGCGGAGCGCGCGGTAGAGATCGATCGGCGGCAGCGCGAAATCCATCGTGAAGCGCTGCGCCAGGACCACCTGAAAGACATCGCCCGCGGCGATATAGTCCTTCGCCCTGAGAACCATCTCCTCATATCGGCCCGGCGCCAGCTGCGGAACGGGGACGAGCTTGGCCGGATCGATCTCGTTGCGGCTGCGCGGTGGCAGCGGACCGGCGAGAATGGCGGCCTGTCCCTCGATCAGGTCGATCGCCTGCGCGACCTTGGCATCGGCGCTGCCCGGAGCGTCGGGCCAGAGCGGTGCCACAAGATAGAGCTGGTCGGCGAGCCGGTCGAACACCAGAATCAGCGTTGGCCGCGCGAACAGCATGTCGGGCAGGTCGAGAGGGTTGGTCGGCGGTCGCGGCAGCTTTTCGACCAGGCCGATCGTCTCATAGGCGAAGAAGCCGACGAGGCAGGCGAGCGCGCGGGGGAGACCCTCGGGTACCGCCATGCGGCAGGCGGTGACGAGCTTGCGCATCGCCGTCAGCGCATCGTCTTCAAGGCGTTCGAACGCATCGGGATCGGTCGCCCAATGCCGGTTGACCTCGGCGATGGCACCGCGCGCGCGGAACATCAGGTCCGGCGCGAGACCGAGCAGCGAATAGCGGCCGCGGACTGCGCCGCCCTCTACCGATTCAAGCAGGAAATCGCCGCGCCCCGGGCGGATCAGCTTCAGCGCTGCCGCAACCGGAGTCTCGGTGTCGGCGACCTGGGTGCGCCAGACCAGCGCGGGTTCGCCGCGCGCCAGCGCCTCGCGCGCCGCTTGGTCCTGTCCCGGAGTCATGCGCCTGGGCCTTATTGACCGCTGATCTGGCGCTTCACCGCCGCGATCGTCTCAGGATAGCGTTTGATCGTCGCCGCGTTTCCGGCGGCGCGGACGAACTGCTCGCCCAGCTCCGGGGTCAGCGCGCGCTCCAGTTCGGTGCGCATCTCCGAAACCAGCCCAGGCGCGCTGGCGAGGTCGCCGGGTACGACCGTCTCGAGGACGGTGACGAACAGGGCCTCGCCCTTATCGCTCGGGATCAGCCTGGCCTTGCCCTTCTGCAGCGCAAACAGGGCCCGCACCGGGGCCGGTATCTGCCCGCCGCCCTGCTGCGCCCGTGCGATATCGAGCTGACGGGCGCGGGCAGGCGCGGGCGCGGGCAGCTTGGCCCCGCTCTCGGCCATCGCCTTGGCGAGCGGCACGCCGCGGTTGACGGCGGCCGTCACCTTGTCGCCCACGGCCTTGGCCCGCGCGGCTGCGCTCTTGGTGACGATATCGCGTATCACGAGCGGGCGGACCTGCGCGAGCGGAACGGGCGTGGGCGGGATCACCCGCGCCACACTCAGCAGTGCGAAGCGCTGGTCCTTGATCACCGTCTCGACCGTCGGCCGGTCGGAGGGGTCGCCGTCGAACCCACCCTTGAGCAGGGCGTTGAGTTCGGGCGGCGCCTGCCAGCCGGGCGGGGCCGACACCGGCTGGCCGTTTGCCAGCAGGGGCGGCGTCTCGATCACGGAGAGCTTGTTGCCCGTGGCGATCTCGGCGAAGCTCGATCCGTCGGCGATCGCATCCTCGATCCGGCCGGCGAGTTCCGCCAGGGCCTCCTGCGATTTCTGCGTGGACAGAAGGGCGACGATCTCGGGCCTGACCTGCGCCAAGCTGCGCGCGGGGGTGCCGGTGACGCTGTCGACCTTAACGACATACCAGCCGAACGAACCCTTGATCGGACCGGCCACACCGCCTTTCGCCACCGCAAAGGCCTGGTCGGCGACGGCGGCGCCTGCCGACTTGGCATAATCGTCGCGATTCTGGTCGGCGAGGGTGACGGCTTCCAGCCCTGCCTTGGTCGCGGCGGCAGCGAGCGGCGTGCCGCTCTTCGCCTGGGCGGCAATGCTGCGCGCGAGGGCCTCATTCGGCGTGATCAGCTGGGACAGGCTGCGATTCTCGCGCGCCGCATAGTTCGCGGCATTTTCGCGATAATAGGTGGCGATGTCGGCTTCGGTCGGTGTTGCCGCGGCGGCAATCTGCTCGGGGCCGAACAGGGCGTAGCGCAGCACGCGCGCTTCGGGCCGGGTATAGGCGGCGATATTGGCCTTGTAGGCGGTGGCGATCTCCGCATCGGTCGGCTGGCGCGGGTCGACGAAGGCGGCCAGCGGGATGATCCCGACCGAACCGATCCGTTGCTCCAGCATGAGCGCCGCATAGGGGCTGGCGACCTTCGTCGGGAGGACCGCGATCGCGGCGGTCGGGGTGAGGATCTGGTTGCGCAGCAGGTCGCCGCCGATATCGGCGCGGAGGTCGCGCTCGCTTATGCGGGCCTGCGCCAGCATGTTGCGCGTCACATTTTCGTCGAATTGGCCGGTGACGCCGCGGAACGGTG
>SCUQ01000167.1 GCA_004297635.1 Rhizorhabdus sp.
TCATCGTCCTACACCATGGCGTAATCTCGTTGATTATCGGAACAATGTTGCCGCGGTTAGATGTTAATCTCCCGGCCGGGATCACCGGGGAGAGAGCAAGGGATCGCGCCCGATATCATGAGCAGATGCAGGCCCCCGGAACGCTCGATTATGAGCTCTATCTGAACACCGGATCGCTGCTTGCCTGTCAGAAGGATTTTGGCGATCTCGCCAATCATGACGAGCTTCAGTTCCAGATCGTCCATCAGGTCGAAGAGCTGTGGATGAAGCTGATCGCCCATACCCTGCTCGACATCGACGATTACCTCCAGGCCGGCGAGAGCCATCGCGTCATCACCCTGATGAACCGCTGCCATCGCCTCCTCCGCCTGATGATCGATCAGCTCGACCTGCTCGAAACGATGTCGCCCAAGGAATATCAGCAGATCCGTCTCCAGCTGGGCAATGGCAGCGGCCAGGAGTCTCCCGGCTTTCGTATCCTGCTGAAGATGATGCCCGAGCTATGGCGCAGCTTCGAGACCCGTTATCTGACAGCGGAGGGGCGGACAGTCCGTTCGATCTACGATCAGGATTACCGCCACGACGCCGCCTATGCCATTGCGGAGGCGCTGATCGAGTTCGACGAGCTGTTCGGCAAGTTCCGCTGGCATCACATCTTCCTGATCCACCGATCGATCGGCATGGGGTCCGCCTCGCTCAAGGGCCGCTCGGTCGATCTGCTGCAGGCCGGGGCGCGGCACCGCTTCTTTCCGGACCTGTGGGATGTCCGCGTCGCCATGACAGACGACTGGGGCGAGCATCATGGCCGGGTGCGCGACAGCATCGGGCACAACGAGGTCGCCTGATCGTGGCGCGCGACCTTTTCGAGATTCCGGGGCCGGGCCCCTATCTCCTCGCCCATTCGGTCGGTTGCCTTCCGGCCCGCGCACGTGCCGCATTGGAGTCAGCGGTTTTGGCTCCCTGGTCCAGCGAAGGGGCGGACGGCTGGCCCGGCTGGCTCGGCGCTATCGACCGGTTCCGCGATGCGCTCGCCGATCTGATCGGTGCAAGGGCCAAGTATATCTGCCCTCAGCCCGGCGTTTCGGCCGCTCTCTCCAATCTCCTCTCCGCACTGCCGCATGCACCGGGGCGGGATCGGCTGATCGCCTCGCGTCATGCTTTCCCTTCGATCGGCTTCGCGATGCGCGCGTTCGAACGCTTCGGCTACCGGCTCGACCTGATCGAAGGCGACCCTTCCGATCCGGCGATCTGGCAGGCGGCGTTCGGCGCCGACACCGCTGCGGTGGTCGCCATGCATGTTCATTCGAACAGCGGGCTGATCTGTCCGATCAAGGAGATTTCCGCGATGGCGCGTCGCACCGGGGCCGTTACGATCGTCGATATCGCGCAATCGGCCGGCATCGTGCCGATCGATGTCACGGAATGGAATGTCGGTGCCGTTATCGGATCCTGCGTGAAATGGCTATGCGGAGGGCCGGGGGCGGGCTTCCTCTGGGTCAGTCCGGAGCTGGTCGAGCATTGCCGCCCGCTTCATGCCGGCTGGTTCTCCCATGAAAATCCGTTCGCCTACGACATCGACGATTTCCGGCCCGCGCCCGACGCGCGCCGCTTCTGGGGCGGCACACCATCGATCGCGCCCTATGTGCTGGCCATTGTCGGCATCGAAACCGTCGTGGCGCTTGGCGTCGCGCGCATCCTGGCCGACAATCGCCGGCTGGTCGCGCATTTCGCGGCAGCGGCCGGCATTGATATCGACATGAGCGGCCGGGGCGGAACCCTGTGCCTGCGAACCGCTCGACCAGATCATCTCGCAGCGGCTCTCACCAGC
>SCUQ01000168.1 GCA_004297635.1 Rhizorhabdus sp.
GCCGCCCCCCATCGTTTCGGTGACGAAGCACAAGGGCGTCTTCGGCGGCCAGTCGATCGCCTATACCGCGACCACCGGCGAGACCTATCTGAAGGACAAGGACGGCAAGCCGCTCGCCGCGATCTTCGCCACATCCTATGTAAAGGACGGCGGCGACAAAGGCCGGCCCGTCACCTTCCTCTATAATGGCGGCCCCGGCTCGGGATCGCTCTGGCTGCACATGGGCGCCTTCGGGCCGAAACGCGTCGTGCTGCCCGATGCCAGGGACGACGGCGCGCCGCCCTATCCGATCGTCGACAATCCGGAGAGCCTGCTCGACGTCACCGACATCGTCTTCATCGATCCGGTCGGCACCGGCTTCGCCCATGCGATCGGCGCGAAGGAGCCCAAGGATTATTGGGGCGTCTCGGCCGACGCGAAGTCGATCGCCGAGTTCATCCGCCTGTGGCTGAGCGAGCATGGCCGCTGGGCCTCGCCCAAATATATCGGCGGCGAAAGCTATGGCACGACCCGCTCGGTCGCGCTGATCAACGAGCTGGAGGGGCAGTATAACGACGTGGCGATCAACGGGATCATCCTGATCTCGACGATCCTCGATTTCGCCGCGAGCGCCGAGACGCAGGGCAATGAGATGCCCTATATCCTCAATCTGCCGTCGATGGCGACGACCGCCTGGTATCATCGCAAGATCGCCAACCCGCCCGCCACCGCCGCCGAGATCGCGGCGCAGGCGCGCGCCTTCGCGATCGGCCCCTATGCGGCGGCACTGCTCAAGGGCAATGCGCTGGGCGCGCAGGAGCGCGCCACGGTGCGCGCCGAGCTGGCGCGGCTGACCGGCCTGTCGGAAGCATTCGTCGACAATGCCGATCTGCGCGTCTCGCCGGGCCGCTTCTACAAGGAGCTGCTGCGCGATCGCGGTCTCACCATCGGCCGGCTCGACACCCGCTACACCGGGGTCGATTACGACAAGGCGGGCGAGGAGCCCGACAATGATCCCAGCTTCTACGGCATCGACGCCGCCTATACGTCAGCGATCAACAGCTATCTGCGCGACGATCTGAAGCTCAGGATCGACCGCCAATATGTCACGATCGGCGGGGTCGGCCCCTGGGACTGGAAGCTTGCCGACCAGCGCGGCCGCGACGGCGAGGTCTATGTCAATGTCGCGCCCTATCTCGGCAAGGCGCTGCGCGAGAATAGCGGGCTGAAGGTGTTCGTCGGCCAGGGCTGGTATGATTTCGCGACGCCCTTCTTCGGCGCCGAATATGCGATGAGCCGCACCGGCTTCGATCCCGCGCGGATTCAGTATCATTATTATGACGCCGGCCACATGATGTATGTCCGGCCGGAGGATCTGCGGAAGCTGAGCGCCGACGTGCGGGCGTTTATCCGGGCGCGATAATTGCTCCCCGGCACGGGGAGGAACGGGAACTAACCCCGCCCGCGATATCCCGCGACACCCTGGTCGGGCACCCACAGTCCCTCGGGCGGGGTGCCCGATTGCCAGAACACGTCGATCGGAATGCCGCCGCGCGGATACCAGTAGCCGCCGATGCGCAGCCAGCGGGGCTGCATCTCGGCGAACAGCCGCTCGCCGATGCCGACGGTGCAATCCTCGTGGAAGGCGGCATGGTTGCGGAACGCACCCAGGAACAGCTTGAGCGATTTGGATTCGACGATCGTCTCGCCGGGAG
>SCUQ01000169.1 GCA_004297635.1 Rhizorhabdus sp.
CCCGCCGCGATCGCCGCCGCGACCATATCCTCGGCCGGCGAGGCGCCGCGCAGAAAACTGTAGTTGCTAGCGGCGACCATCTCGACGAAGGGGACGGCCCCGGTCATGCGAACAGGCCGTGGATATACCAGGCGGGGGCCTTCGCCTCGCGCCCGTACAGGCCCAGCCGGAACAGCCAGAAGCGGCGGCCCTTGCGGTCCTCCACGCGGTAATAGTCGCGGCTTAGCCCGGCATTGTCGGCGCGGCGCCACCACAGCGCGCCGATCCGTTCCGGCCCCTCGGCCAAGGTCACTTCATGCAGCTCGCGCCGCCAGCGGAAACGCTGGGGCGGGCCATCGGGAACCCCGGCCAAGACATCGATCAGCTGGGGCGGATCGAAGATATGGGTGGGGCGCAGCGGCGGTTCGCCCGCCTCGGCCTCGGGCCATTGGCCCGGCGGGGCGGGCTCGATCGCCGGGAAGGCGAAGGCCGCCTGCTCGGGGATATGGCTGTCCTGCGGCGCCAGCCGGCGGACCCGGTTGCGGCCCAGCCGGGTCGAGAGGCGATCGAGCAGCTGGGCCAGTTCGCCCTCCGCCACCGCTCCGCCTTCGAGCGGAAGCTGGAGCGGGGCGAGCGCCTCGAAAGCGGGCACCGAGAGACGGACCAGATCGAAACCGAAGCCGGGATCGACCGGATCGGAAAGTGCCGCCAGCCGCTCGTCGAACAGCCGCATGACCACCGCGACATCGCGCACCGGCAGGCCGGTCTCGATCCGCAAGGCGCGCACCAGCCCGTCGGTGCGGAACAGCTGCGCCTCGAACCGGCGGCCGCCCTGATGCGCCTTCTCCATCCGGCGCGCCGCCTGCGCGGCCAGCTCGCCGATCGCGGCAAGCGCGGCCTCGGTGCGGCCGATCGGTTCGGCAAAGCGGCGTTCGAGCATAAGCGCCGGCTGGGGCCGCCGGGCGGTGATGCGGACATCGCGCCCGCCCGCGATCCGCCGCAGCTTGTCGCCCGCCGCTTCGCCAAAGCGCGCGGCCAGGACCTGGGAGGGGCGCGCCTCCAGATCGGCGAGGCGCTTGAGGCCGGCGCGGCGCAGCGCGGTGGTTTCCTCCCCGTCGAGTTCGAGGGCTTCGACGGGGAGATGCATGAGCGCTTCCCCTTCAGGGGAGGGCTGGAAACTTTTGTCATAACGCGCCAGCGCATGGGCGGCATCCGGGGTATCGGCGAGCGCGGAGCGTACCGTCATGCCCAGCCGTCCGAGCCGTCCGACGAGATCGTCCTGCAGGGCCGCCTCCCCGCCGAACAGATGTGCGCAGCCGCTGATGTCGAGAATCAGGCCGTCGGGCGGATCGAGCGCCACCATCGGCGTATAGCGATCACAGCCATCGGCGATCCGTTCGAGCAGGCGGGCATCGGCCCCGGCATCGTCATCGGCGATGCCGAGCATCGGCTCACGCGCCCGCGCATCGGCAAGGCTGAGGCCCGGCGCGAGTCCAAGCGCCAGCGCGGCCCGGTTGACCGCGGCGAGGCGCATCGCGCCTTTGCGCTTCTCGACAAGAGCAAAGGGCGCATCAGGCGGAAAGCCGGTCTGTTGCGCTCCCGCCCGGATCGCCCGCGCCAGCCGGTCCGCCGGCAGGAAGGGGAAGGCCAGCGCCAGATAGCGGCGCTTCCCGGAAGAGATGCCGGAAGACATGTTCGTCACGATTCCACTCCAGCCAGGCGTGCAGGCCCTCCAGCCCGCCGCGATGGCGCAGCAATTCCATCTCGATCGCCGGATGCCCCGGTGCACCGGCTTCCAGGGGCGCCGATCCCAGCGAACGGACCCGCCAACGGCTGTAGGCGGCGCTTGGCCCCGGTTTGGCCCCGGCGCGCAGGATCAGCACCGTCACCCCCGACTTCTCCGCCGCGACCGCGAGCCGCCGGCTCGCCGTCAGATCGAGGCCGCGGGCCGCCTTCCATGGCTCGACCAGCAGCGCGCCGAGCTGTGGACAGCGCACCGCATCGCCGGCCGCGCGCAGCAAAGCCGCCTCATCGGGCGCCACCACCTCGATCAGCCGCGCCGGATCGAAACCCAGTTCGACCAGCCCCGGCCCGTAGAGCGCCCCCGCCGACCGCACGCCGCCATCCTGGCGCAACCACAGCACCGGTCCCGCCCCGGCCCGACCCCCTGCTGCCTGAAGCGCCAACATCAGCGCGGCGCCCGCCATGGCGGCGCGATCATCTTCTTCGCCCGCGAACAGCTCATGCAGCCGCCCCTTGGGCAGCCCCCCGCCGAGCTGCGCGTCGAGCATGGCCCCGCCCAGCGCGAACAGCGCCGCGCCCGTCGGCGTCGGCCCTTCGATCGCGCTGACGCGCGCCCGCAGGACGGCCATGATGTCTGGCGACTCGTTCATATAATTGTTCTCTATTTGTTCTTATTCTTCCCTGACTGCGACAGAGTCAAGGGCGCGGAGACGAACCGCCTCTCATATTCGTCATGGGATTACCGACACGAGCGCACTCAGTCCGCGCCGATCAGCCTCCAGCCGCCATAGTCGCGAGACAGTGAGAAACATACCGGCCCTCCGCCTGCCTCTCTTGACTACCGGCGCTCCGACGACCAGGGGAAATTAATGTAGCGGTCGCGGCTGTCGAAACAGATGTTGCCATACATCTTCAAATAGGAATTGCGGCGCCGAGGATCGATGTAAACCGCCCTTGGGTCTGCGACGTCACGCTCATATCGCGCGATATTGGCGATCGTCAGAGCCTTTGGAAGGATGTCCATCGCCTGCGGCACGAATTTCCCATCCAGCCAGTCGGAAGCGAAGCGCCCCATCGCGTACCCGAAAATGGGGGATGCCAGGCTGATGCTGGCCTTATAGGGACTCCCGGCCTTCTTCAGCTCCGCGACAGCCTCCCGCTCTCCGTCGATGCCCCCGAGAAACTGGGTGGGTCGCGCCTTGCCCGCTTCGCGCAAGGCAGCCAGCGCACCCAGAACCACGGTGTCGGCGCCCAGGACCACATCGACTTTTGGCTGCGCAAGCAGGATCGTCTTCATGGTGCGATATCCGCCTGCCTTATCCACCGTGGCGGGCGAAATGTCGGCCACGATGGTCACCCCCGGCATCTTCCGAAACATATCGCGCATCGCCGTGAAGCGGGGCGCGAGGAACTGGAGATTGTCGTGGGTCAGCAACACCACCTTGGCCTTTCCGCCCAGACGGGAGCGGATGTGCGCAACCGCAGCTTCCGCCAGCACCTTGCCCGTCAGATATTGCGGCGCGTTTAAGATCGTGGTGGCGGGCGGTGGCACGATCGCCCCGACATAGGCTCCGCTCCCGATCACCCTTTTGAGAGCCGGGCTTAGCGAAGGCGGATCTATGGGAGCGACGACGATCGAGCCGATCTTGCCGGCATGGAGACCATTGATCTGTCTTACCATCAGGGCAGGATCATTATTGGCGCGCAATATGCGGAACTTCAGCCCCCTATCCGAAGCGGCGGACGCCAGCCCGCGCCCGATGCCGCGCACGAACTCACGCTCATTATCCTGAACGAATACCAGCTCCTTTCGCAGGCCCCTGGGGCTGGTACAGCTCTGCGCGGTTGGATCGAAGGCCGGAAGGACTACCGGTCTGGTGAGACCATTGCCCTGCGCATAAGCGGCCGACGGAGACGTGATGGCGAGAAGCGCCGCCGGCACGCCGCGCGCCAGATGACCGACAAGCACGAGTCCCCTTGAGCGCATCGGACCGGATGGAGCGGGAAATCTCATGCCGACGGTGCTGTTGAGAATACCAGCCGGGCCGCCGTCCCCGGGGTTCGATTGATATACTCGACTTTCGTCTTCAGCGCGGCAGCCATCGCAGCGATGATCTTCGACCCCAGCCCCGTTCCACCCGGACGCACGGTGTGCCCCAGCCCGATGCCATCATCCTGCACGACAAGCTCAGCCCGCCCTTCCGGAAGCTTTCGCAACATGACGCGGATATCGCCCGATTGACCCGCCGGATAAGCATATTTGAAGGCGTTGGTTACCAGTTCCGTGGCTAGCACTCCAAGACTGATACTCTGGTCCGTAGGCAAGAGAACCGGGTCGAGCGTGCTTGTAAGCCGGGCCGTATGGCCGTCGTTGTGCATGGCGACACCAAGATTTTCCAGCATTACCCGGAGATAATCGTTCAAGGCCACCGATGTTACGTCGCTCGACGTGTAGAGGCTCTTGTGAATCTGCGATATCGCGTGGATTCGTGTCTCCGTTTCCTTCAGCGCGCGCCTCGCCGATTCATCGATAACGGTTCTGGATTGCATGTGGACGAGAGCCGCCACGAGCTGAAGACTGTTGGCGACGCGATGATTGACTTCGGACAACAGCAATTCTGCGCGTTCGCGGGCCAGTGCCAGCTCCTGCGTCCTTGTTTCAACCCGCTCCTCGAGCGTGAGGTTGATCGCACGCACCTCGTCACGCGCCTGCGTAATCTCCCGCCGGTTGCGATAGACCGTGAAGGCCACCGCAATCACGACAAGAATTATGACCAATGCGGCGACGATGGAAACCCATCGCAGCATGGCGGCATTATTCTGCTGCTCATCCTCGAAAAATGCCGATCTTTCGTCGGCCTCCAGCATCGCGCCGTAGAGGAAGACGTTGATCTCATCCATCAGCGACTTGCCGCGATTACTGCGGATGATCGACAATGCGTCCGCATCCGATCCCTCACGCTTCAGGGTGACGCTCTGGTCCATTTCCCCCAGCTTGTCATCCACGGCCTCGCGCAGCCTGGAGAGGTATGCTGGAGACCGGGACGCCGTGACGACAAGCCTTTCGAGATCGGACATTTGCTGCCGGGCGCGTACCTTGGCCGTATCATAGGGCGCCAGGTAGATTTCATTGCCGGTCAAAAGATAGCCGCGCTGGCTGGACTCCGCTGTTCGCAACGCATCTCGCAGTTCGACCGCGGCGATCCGGATGTCTCTCTGCGACGCCGTGTCCTGGAAAAGGCTATTGGACCTTTCGCCAAGCCACATCGTCATTCCCACGATGGCAAAGAGTGCGAGAAAGCCGATGACAAGGCCTCCGGCGACACCCAGGGCGAGACGTCTGCTTGCCAATTCCCGGTCTCCTGATGCCTGGCGTCCGGCCGCCACGCCTTGGCAGATGCGGGGCGTCGATACCACGGGATTCCGATGCCAGCTACGGGGTCGCTGGCGGTCGCTGATCACGATGGTATTCCGGAGGCGATCAGCCCTGGGTCCCTCTTAGCAGCCACGCCCGGAAATCCGCCATCGCCGGGCTGTCCTGCCGCGACATCAGGCGGGTGAGCCAGTAGCGGCCGGTCGCGATCTCCGTTTCGAACGGCTGGACCAGCTGGCCGGCGAGCAGCAGCTTTTCGAACATCCGCGGCGGGGCCAGCGCAACGCCATGCCCGGCCAGCGCTGCATCGACCATCAGGATCGAGCTGTCGAAGACCGGCCCCCGCAGCGCCGGGCAGCTTCCGCCCGCTACATCGAACCAGCGTGGCCATTCGTCGGCACGGTAGGAGCGCAGCAGGGTCTCGCGCGCCAGCCCTGCCGGATCGCCGCCGATCCGTTCCGCCATCGCCGGACGGCACAGCGGGGTGAGCGGGGCCGCCATCACCGGATCGGCATGGGTGCCGTGCCAAGCGCCATCGCCGAAGCGGATCGCGAGATCGAGTCCCTCCCCCGCCAGGTCGACCCGGTTGTTGTTGGTCATCAGCCGCAGATCGACATGGGGATGCGCCGAGGTGAATCCTCCGATCCGGTCGAGCAGCCAGCCCGCCGCGAAGGTGCCGACCACGCCGACCGTCAGCACCTCGCGCATATGCCCGCCCGCGAAGCGATCGAGCGTCGCCCCCATCCGGTCGAAGGCATCGGCCACCACCGGCACCAGCGCCTGCCCCTCGTCGGTGAGCGCCAGCCCACGCGGCAGGCGGCGGAACAGCGGCGTGCCGGTGGTGGCCGATGCCTTCGACCGGATGGGGGCGACGCTCGATCGCTTCGCGGGCGGGCATATGCGCGAGGTGCTG
>SCUQ01000170.1 GCA_004297635.1 Rhizorhabdus sp.
GCTGGGATTCTCGGCCCCCGAAAGCGTCTTCTCCCTGCCGCCGAAGCGCAGCAGCACGCCCCAGCCGCCGGGGCCGGGATTGCCCTTGCACGCCCCGTCGGTCGCGATTTCGACCAGCGGCAGTTCGGTCAAGCCGGCACCAGCGTTTCGGGGTCGGCCTCGGCATAGAAATCGAGCCGGCGCAGGAAGGCGATCGGGTCCTTGCGCGTGACCATCGCGTCGGCGGGGGTGTTGATCCAGTCGAACGCGCGGGTCAGCAGGAAGCGCAGGCAGGCGCCCCGCGCGAGGATCGGGAAGGCGAGCCGTTCCTCCACCGACAGCCCATGCTGCCGATGATAGCCGGCGATCAGCGCGCGGCCGACATCGGCATGATAGCCGTTGCCGTCATTTTCGAAGCACCAGGCCGTGTGGGTCACGGCCACGTCCCAAGCGCGGATATCGGTGCAGGCGAAATAGAAGTCGATCACGCCGCTGACCTCGTCGCCGAGCATCAGCACATTGTCGGGGAACAGATCGGCATGGATCACGGCGGTGGGCAGGTGGCGCGGCCAATGCGCATCCAGCCAGTCCAGCTCGCGCCCGATGCGGCCGCCCAGGCCCGCCTGGATGCGATCGAGATCTTCCCCGCAGCGCTCTGCCAGCGCCCGCCAGCCGGGCAGATCCAGGCTGTTGGGGCGCCCCAGCCGAAAATCGGCGAGCGCGCGGTGCATGTCGCCCAGCGCGCCGCCCGCCGCCTGCGCCTGTGCCGGCGTCGGATGCGTCACCGACACGCCCGAGAGGAATTCGATCAGGCAGGCGGGCCGTCCGGCCAGCGTCTGCAGCTGTTCGCCGCGCCGGTCGCGCAGCATGCGCGGGATGTTCAGCCCGCGGGCGGCGAGATGATCGGTCAGGGCGCAGAAGAAGGGCAGCTCTTCGACGTTCACCCGCTTTTCGTAGAGCGTCAGGATGAAGCGGCCGCCCGTCGTCTCGATCAGGTAGTTGCTGTTCTCGACACCCTCGGCGATGCCCTTCGCCGACAGCAGCGTACCGACGTCATAGCGGTGGAGGAAGGCGTTCATCTCCTCGGTGGAGACCTGCGTATAGACAGCCATCAGGCGACGAGCGTCCTTGGAAGTTTGAACAACATGTCCTCGGTCACCGACTCCACCTCGCGCTCGCGGACGGTGAAACGGGTGGCGAGCGCGGCGACGAGTTCGCGCACCAGTATTTCGGGCGCGGAGGCCCCGGCGGTGATGCCCAGCGTGCGGACCCCGTCGAGCCAGCTGAAATCGACCTCGGCGGCGCGCTGGATCAGCCGCGCCTTCACCCCGTTGCGTTCCGCGACCTCGACGAGGCGGAGCGAATTGGAGCTGTTGGGCGCGCCGATCACCAGCATCGCGTCGCATGCGGCGGCGATCGCCTTGACCGCGGCCTGGCGGTTCGACGTGGCGTAGCAGATATCCTCGCTGCGGGGCGCGGCGATGCCGGGAAACCGCCCGCGCAGCACGCCGATGATCTCGACGGTGTCGTCGACCGACAATGTCGTCTGGCTGAGAAAGGCGAGCGGCATATCCGCGGGCGGCATCACCGTGGCGGCATCCTCCGCGGTCTCGATCAGGGTCATAACCCCCTCGGGCACCTGGCCGAAGGTGCCGATCACCTCGGGATGGCCGCGATGGCCTATGAACAGGATATGATGGCCGTTCTTCACCAGCCGTTCGGCCTGGCGGTGGACCTTCGAGACCAGCGGGCAGGTGGCATCGAGGAAATTCAGCCCGCGCTCGGCCGCCTTGGCGGGCACGGCCTTCGGCACGCCATGGGCGGAGAAGACCACCGGCACGTCGTCGGGCACCTCGTCCAGCTCCTCGACGAAGATCGCGCCCTTCGCCTTCAGGTCGTCGACGACATATTTGTTGTGGACGATCTCGTGCCGCACATAGACCGGGGCGCCATATTTCTCGATCGTCAGTTCGACGATCTGGATCGCCCGGTCGACCCCGGCGCAGAAGCCGCGCGGTGCCGCGATCAGCAGGTCGAGCGGGGGGAGCGATGGTCCGGCCATAGCCGCGCCTTAAGCGATTGCTTGCCTGTGCGAAAGCCGGTTCCTATGATCAGGCGATTGCCGGGCCTCCAGCGCTCACGGCACGATGATGTGAAGGATGCCGATTCCGTGCCGTTTCCCAAGACTTCCGCGATCCTGCCCACGCTGCTCGTGACCGCGCTGACGCTCTCCGCCTGCGCGCAGGACACGGAATATGACGAGCGGGGCGGTTTCAAGATCGCGCGCTCGGCGTGCCCGGCGGCAGCGATCGCCACCTATACCGGCGACATCACCCTGTTCGATCCGCCCGCCGAACGGCGGGTCGAGGCGATCGACGTCAGCGCCGCGATCAGCAATCTGCGCGCGACCTGCAACGAGAATGGCGGCGATCGCATCCAGGTGACGGCCGGATTCGACGTGCAGGCGCGCCGCGCCGTCGCCGGTCCGGCCCGCAGCGTGACCCTGCCCTATTTCGCGACCGTGCTGCGCGCCGGCACGCAGCTCGAATCGAAGCAGCTCGGCCAGGTGACGATCGTCTTCCCGGAAGGCCAGCTGCGGGGCAGCGCCCATGCCTCTGCCACCGCATCGGTCTCCCGCGCGGCGGCGACCCTGCCTGACGAGATTCTCCAGCGCATCAACCGCAAGCGCAAGGCCGGCGACGCCGATGCCGCGCTCGATCCGATGAACGAACCGGCGGTGCGCGACGCGGTCAGCCGGGCCAATTTCGAACTGCTGATCGGTTTCCAGCTCACCGAGAGCCAGCTGGCCTACAACGCGTCGCGGTGACGCCGGACCAGAATGAGCGTCGATTCCGCCGGGGGCGGACCGGCGCTGGCTATGCGCCCTTCAGCATGATCGCATAGCCCCGGAACCGTCCGCGCACGTCGTGAAGCGGGGCGAAGGAGAACTCCGCACTCACCGGCCGTCCGGCCTTGTCCAGCAGCGCCGCTGGTCCCGTGAACCCGCCATCCGCGCGGGCGCGATCGAGATCGGCGGCAGGCCGGCCCTCCAATATCGCACTGGCCGGATAGACGAAGGCCCAGGGCTCCTCGTTCGCCTCCCCCTCGCTCCAGCCCAGCAGCCGCTCGGCACCCTTGCTCCAGATCCGCACCCGTCCTTCGACGTCGAGCATGATGATCGCATGGCCGTGGAGGCCGTCGAGCAGCAGGCCGCGTTCCTCGACCAGGCGGATCGCATCCTCCTCGCGCCGCCGCGCCCGGCCTTCGTCGAGCGCCGACTGGCGCCTGAGCTGCATGATCAGATGGACGAGCCAGATCACCACCGCCGAGGCGCCCGCGAAGGTCAGGAACTCGACCCCGGCGGAGGGCTCGCCTGGCGGCGTCTCGCCGAGCAGCTTGACCGCGAACACCGACAGCGCCGCGGCGAACATCGCGGGCAGCGAGCCGCCGAACATCGCCGCGATGAACACCGCGACCACGAACACCAGATAATGGGCGCGTCCCCCGAGCCAAGGCTCCAGCCCGAAGCGCACCGCGGTCGCGAACAGCACCGCGAGCAGCGCGATCAGATAGCTGGCCATGCCGCGCGCGCGGACGATGCGGTTGATCTGGTCGATCAGGCGCCGATAGGTCGATGAACGTGCGATGCGGTTGCCCCCCTGTCCCCAGTCTAGCCGTTCCAAAGCATCTGTTAAGCCGGAAATGGCCGGAAGATAGCACCATTTCGGTGCCTGCCCGGCATCGTTAATCTGTGGATCGTTTCGCTGCACTGCCACATGCCCGTTGACTTGCGCCATGGCGCGGGCCAAGGCTTGATCCGTCGCGCCGGGCAACCGGCGCGGTCATGCGGGAGAGTGTCCGGCCCGTCCGGACCGCCGAAGGAGCAACCGCCCCGGAATCTCTCAGGTCACAGGACCGCATGACCGGATCGACACTCTGGAAAGCGGATGCGCGGCCGTCAGGGTCGCTCATCCCACCGAAGGGGTAAGCCGGGCCGCCTCAGGCCGGGCGAAAGCTCTCAGGTTCCGTGACAGAGGGGGCCAGAACGACGGGCGGATCACGCCCGGCGCAGCTGGGCCGTCACGGAGACCGATATGAGCGACGACATCGAAGCCGAAGACATCATCCAGACGCTGCCGCTCGATCACTGGCATCATGCCCAGGGCGCGCGCATGGTGCCGTTCGCCGGCTATGCGATGCCGATCCAGTATGAAGGCATCATCGCCGAGCATCTGTGGACCCGCGAATCGGCCGGTCTGTTCGATGTGTCGCACATGGGCCAGCTGCTGGTGAGCAGCGGTTCCAACGAAAGCGGTGTCGACGACGCGCTCGAGGCGCTGATGCCGGGCGACTTCAAGGGGCTCGGCGTCGATCGGATGCGCTATTCGCTGCTGCTCGACGATGAGGGCGGCATCCTCGACGATCTGATGGTCACGCGCCGCGCGGGCGATTTCTACCTGGTCGTCAACGGCGCGACCAAGGCCGACGATATCGCCCATCTCCACGAATATCTGCCCGAGGACATCACCCTCAACCATCTCGACGAACAGGCGCTGCTCGCGCTGCAGGGGCCGAAGGCGGTCGATGCCCTGTCGCGCGTCTGCCCCGGCGTCGAGAGCCTGGTGTTCATGACCGCGGGCGCCTTCGAGGTCGCCGGCGCGCCGGTCTGGATCAGCCGATCGGGCTATACCGGCGAGGACGGATTCGAGATTTCGCTGCCCGCGACGGCGGCCGAGCAGGTCGCCACGCTCCTCGCCGCTCAACCGGAGGTCAAGCCGATCGGTCTCGGCGCGCGGGATTCGCTGCGGCTCGAAGCCGGGTTGCCGCTCTACGGCCATGATCTCGATACCGGGATCGACCCGGCGATGGCCGGGCTCGGCTTCGCGGTGCCGAAGCGCCGCCGCGCCGAAGGCGGCTATCCGGGCGCGGTCCGGATCGGCAGGCATTTCGCCGATGGCCCGCCATCGAAGCGGATCGGCCTGATCCTCGCCGGGCGCCTGCCCGCGCGCGAGGGGGCTCCGATCTTCGACGGCGACACCCAGGTCGGCACCGTCACCTCGGGCGGCTTTTCGCCGACGCTGCAGGTGCCGATCGCGATGGGCTATGTCGCCGCCGGCCATGCCGATCTCAACCGCGCCCTGCAGATCGAGGTGCGCGGCAAGC
>SCUQ01000602.1 GCA_004297635.1 Rhizorhabdus sp.
GGACACCTGCGCCGATACGCCCTGGTCCAGATCGGTCGCACTCATATGGCTGGCTCCGCAAAAATGTCGCGCTCGTTCTCGACGAGCGCCGGATATTCGCTGGCAAGAGCATATTGCACCGCCTCGTCGACCTGCGCCTTGTTATCGGCGTCAATAGCGTCGAGCTCGGCGATCGAAACGCCATAATCATCGACCAGGCGCTGGCGGAAAGCCGGCACGGGGTCTGCCGCCACTGCCGCCGCCATCTCTTCCTTCGGGATGTAATGGCTGTCGTCTCCGACCAGGTGCCCCTCGAACCGGAAGGTACGACATTCCAACAAGGTTGGCCCGTCACCGCGGCGCGCCCGCGCAACCGCTTCGCCGGCGGCGCGCCACATCTCTACTGGATCGTTGCCATTCACGGTCAAGCCGGGCATCGTATAGCTTGCGGCGCGGTCGGCGATATTCTCCACCGCCGTGCCCAGCCGATAACTGGTATGCTCGGCATAAAGGTTGTTCTGACAAACAAAGACGATCGGCAGCTTCCACACGGAGGCCAAGTTCAGCGACTCATGAAACGCTCCGATATTTGACGCGCCGTCGCCAAAATTGGTGATAGTGACACGTCGGCTACCATCCATTTGCGAGGCAAGCCCCATGCCAAGCGCGATCGGTAAACCCGAACCGACAATGCCGGTTGTCACCATAACGCCCGTGTCCGGATGGGTGATATGCATCGGCCCGCCCTTGCCCTTGCAGGTGCCAGTAACCTTGCCAGCATACTCGGCCCAAAGCTGCTTGAGAGGCACACCCTTTGCGACCTGATCATGAAGACCACGATAAATAGTAATAAGGTAATCATCTTCATTGAGATGATCAGAAATCGCAGAAGGTATAATCTCCTGCCCCCGCGGGGAGTAATAAATGATTTGCAGTTTACCAGCGCGAATGGTCTGCCGCATCAACTGATCATTAAGCTTTATCAATGATGCGCGTGTATAAATGCGCTTAAGCGTAGCAACGTCCGGCATGTTCGATCCTGGCGTCATCAGCGATCCTTCTCCTTGGACGTTATGCGAACGCGACCATGTGACGGACCCTACATGGGCTATGAAAAAATGCAACAACGATTATAAAACGTTTCATGAATGAGGAGAATCGCGGAATGTCTAGCTTCATCGACTCATTGGCGCCTTGGCCGGAGGACGACTTCGGTGCTTTTGGGCAGGTTGCCCCACGCCCGCGAAATCGCATGCAGCAACTCGTCAGCCAATTCCTCAGCCGGAATTGGATCCGCATCCCTCATGTCACCCACCATGATGAAATCGACGTCACAGAATTGGAATTACGCCGGACTGCTTGGAATGCCGCACATCCCGGTGCCAAGATCAGTCCGGTCATACCTGTGATTAAAGCATTGGCTCTAACCTTGGGCGATCACCCTCAGTTTGCCTCTTCCTTGGATGATAGGGCCGAGAAACTGATCGAGAAAAAATATGCCCATATCGGAGTTGCCGTGGAGGTCCCAAACGGGTTGCTGGTGCCTGTCCTGCGCGATTGCGATACCAAACCACTTGCCACAATTGCGGCTGAACTTGCCGCCCTTGCCGAAAAGGCTCGGACGAAGGGCCTGTCTCTGAACGAAATGTCAGGCGGCGTGATGTCCGTTTCGTCATTGGGCCACATTGGCGGCACAGGCTTCACCCCGATCATCAACGCTCCCGAGGTCGCCATCCTGGGGATGACCAAGCTCCGACAGCAGCCTCGGCGCGCACCTGACGGCACCATAGAGTGGCGGATCACGCTCCCGCTCTCCCTCAGCTACGACCATCGTGTGATCAACGGAGCTGATGCGGCGCGCTTCCTTATCGCATTGCGTCGGATGCTGGACGCCCTGACTTTCGACGATGGTTGACTTTGGCTTGTGGAGCCAGCCGGTTCAGCTCGATATCCCTGGACGCGATTCCGCCGAAAAACATGTCGGCAAGGCTATCGCTGATAGCCTGTGGGTTTAATTTGCCACCAGGAGAATACCAATCCAGGGCATAGATCGTGGTGCCAAGCAGGAACAACTGCGCGAGGTTCGGATCCAATTCGGAGCGAAGGACGCCTTCGGCCTGCCCCTCCCGCATCAAGCCGCGCCAGAAATCTCCGTAAGCTCGCGGATGCTTGCGATGACGCTCTCGCATGTCGCTGGGAACTTGATCGATCAACCTCCAATAAGCGAGGATGAAAGCATCCTCCTCGAGCATGCGGGCGACATGTTTGTCCAGAGCGGTCTTGATCTTCTGATATGCTCCAGTCTGCGACGGAAGCGCGGCGACGCTGGCAATCACTGGCTCGGAAACCGTCGTTGTACCGATATTCAGAAGCGCTTCCACCAACGCGTCTTTGGACGGAAAATAATAATAAAGGCTCCCTGCAAACGTTCCAGCCGCTTCGCCGATTTCTGCCATCGTGGCCGCAGCATATCCTTTTTCGGCAATGACCTTGGCCGCCGCCTCTAGGATGCGCACCCGCTTATTGACTGCTTTAGGTGTCTTCATTGTCCCGATTTAACAACTGATGAAGCGCCCGTCTATCAAGCTGCGATCAGGCGACGGGTCGCCGAGCGGTCTATGGTCGCGCGGCCCACCCCACGGAAAGCGCGCACCGCACCACCAAGTGGCAAAGTAGCAAGTCCTTTGATGACCGCAGCCGACATAGGAGCCTCGGCGAACGACCGAAGCATGAACCGGAAATCGCCTCGCCCACTCCAGGCCCTTTCATATCGCCAACGCATGACGTTGATCAAAGGCTGATCGACATCGCTTCCACCCCCGGCTGCGGCAACGTACTTCCATCCGAACGTACGCACCTCTTCCGCGCGAGCATTAAGTTTTGCCAACCGCTCCGGAGCAAAAGCAACGAGATCGCTAGCACCGCCCTCTATCACGGGTGCCTCATATTCGGCGCACGTGAATCGCATTGCCTCGTCAAGATCGGATATCCGACCGAGAATTTTCGGGAGCCCCATGAACTCCCGTCCAGAAATGAGGGCGCCAGGCTGGTCGACCCACAGAGCCAAAGCCAGTGAGGCGTCAACCGCTCCATCCGCACCCGAAAAAGAAGCGCTTACGCTGACAACGATCTCGTTATAGGATCGCCCGCCCAGATAATCGACACCATGATAGGCCATGTGGGCGATCGTCAAGACAGGATCATCGGGAACCTGAAAATGGCTCGGAACAAGCCGCTCGACCGCTGAGCGGATTGTGGGCGTGGTCAACACAAGTGCTTCGGCCCTCGAAACTTCAGTTTGCTCAGGGACCATGGAGGGGCCGAAGCTCGCTGGCATGTCATAACGCTTTCCCACATCCAGACGAACAGCCATCATATTCTCCACATCGTCACGCGACCGTGACATGACCGCTATAGAAAGTCTACGCAGGATTATAAATTATGGGCGCCGGCCAGCGTGCCGTCGCTACGCTTCCAGCAAGGCGCGGCGTAGCGATGAACTGTCGGATACGGCTTCCCACAACGCTATCCTGGCACAAGCACGTTTGGCGAAAAGACATGCCTGCCGTCACTCGACACCCAATACAGCACCCCACGCCGCCTATCGGCCGGTCATATCTCTTTAATTCGGACCTCACGCGCTAACAAAGGGGTGAAGCTGTCCACGAATGATCCGACGTCGGCCGCGATCTCCTCGGCTCCGGCTTCGTCGACATAGAACCGTTCCAGCCAATCTTCCTGAGACTGAAAATTCAGCATCGGCGCGCCGAAATAAGCTGGTGCTCCTGCAGTCAAGGGTTGTTCATGCCAGTTGCGAATATAACGGCTCATGCCGATATGTATCCGATTTGCCTTCTCTACGTGCTCGCACCAGAACTGGAAAACTTGGGGAAGAGGCATTCTTGTTTTGGGCAGGCAGGGGGAGATCAAACGCAAGTAGGGTTTCTCTGTAGCCTCCACCGTGTCTTTCGCTACCAGCTCACGCACCCAATAGCTGTGCTGGCCGCCCGGTGAATCCTCGATCGCATCGAGGACCCCCGCCATCCGATCGGCCGTGCTTTCGATCCAATATTCGATTGCAGCCTCGTAGGAGTGAGCTGAAGAGGGTTGCTCGGCATCCATCTTGTCCCCCGGCAACCCACCGGCTAGGTCCTGATTCAGGATGTTAGCCGTACAACCAACGATTTCCGGCGTAGCGGAGAGGAGGCTCGGCAGAAATTTGTCGGTATACTCCGATCCAAGAAGACCAGCCGGTTTCGAGTTATCGGACAACACGTAAGATATCACTTTGATCATGCGCAATCCCTCTCCGATCAGACAAGCGTCCCCATGAGATCCACGGAATAGCCCCGGAGTTCCTGCCAGCGCCGCTCTCGCACCTTTAGCGGCCATTCCGCATCGGCAAGAAGGGCCCGCCCTATCGCAACGAGGTCGAATTCCCCGCGGTCCAATCGCTCAGCCACGTCCCGGATGGTCGAGGGCGTGGGCGCCGAAATCGCACGGGTCTCAAAATCCTTGTAGAGATCGGTACTCAGCCCGATCGAGCCCACCGTGATCGTCGCTCGGCCGGTCAGTTTCTTTACCCAACCGGCGAGATTGAGCGGGCTACCTTCGAACTCAGGCTCCCAGAACCGCCTCTGCGAGCAGTCGAAGATATCGACGCCCGCGTCGACCAGCGGGCGTAGCCAAGCCTCGAGTTCTGCTGGCGTCTGCGCCAGCTTCACATCGTAAAAGCCCGCCTTCCATTGAGACATTCGAAAGATGATCGTGAAATCCTCGCCCACGGCGGCCCGGGTCTGCCGAACGACCTCGGCTGCAAATCGAGTACGTTCGGGAAGCGACGCGCCGCCGAAAGGCCCCGTGCGCTTGTTGGTCTCGCCCCAGAAAAACTGATCGAAAAGATATCCGTGAGCGCCGTGGAACTCCACGGCGTCAAAGCCGAGACGCTTGGCATCCACGGCTCCGCGTACGAACGACGACACTGCGGCGGCGATGTCGTCGTCGCTCATTTCCTGGCCACCTGCCAGATTTGGTCCGATCAGACCAGATGGGCTCTCGAGGACATCGCCCAGCGGATCGTCCGCATAGTTGAAGTCCCGGGCGCCACCAACGTGCCACAATTGCGGCGCCATTGCTGCTCCGGCTTTATGAACGTCCGACACCACCTTCTTCCAAGGCTCGAGGGCGTCACCGTAGAAGGAAGGCACCGTGGAGACATTCCGAGATATTTCTCGATCCGTGAATGCGCCTTCCGAGATAATCAATCCGACGCCGCCATGTGCCCGACGCGTGTAATAGGCCGCGACCTCATCGGTCGGAATGCCATCGGGAGAAAAATATCGCGTCATCGGCGACATTGTGAGGCGGTTTTTTAGTTTTAGTGATTTCAGCTCGAACGGCTCGAACAGAGCGTTGATATGGTCGTCGTTCATGAAACCCTCGATGGTGGAATGTTGAAATGCCTACAGAGAGCTGTCGACCGCCGACGTATTTTCCTTCTGGCGCCAAACGCAATTGGGCTGGCAATCGATCGATGCACCGATGAGTACGAAGAACCTACTCAGCAACAGGCGTGGAAGTAAGTTTTCGGTTCTTGAAGGTCCATTTTCCATTAACCTTGACGTATTCGTCTTCGTAAAGTCCTAGGTGCGTTACCTTGTAACCCCTGCTGCCAAGACGAAAGGTCGCATGCAGGAGTCCGGTCGCCGTCACATCGCTCGTCAGCGTGATCGTGTGATTTTGGATAAAGGGCCAGGGCCGGATGTCGTCGAGACCTTCGGACATCATCTTTCGGAGGCTTTCCCCAGCGTAGACAGTTCCTTCCAGGCCCTCCCGCATGTCACCCGATATGGTCATAGTCCCATCAGCGCCGAACAGCGCCATGACGCCGTCAACATCCTTATTGCAGATCAGGTGACAATATAGCGCCGGCAAGGCTCTGATATCCTCCAAATTTTGGAGCTGAATCAGTGCCTTGGTGTGTTCAGGCTCTACACCGTGTTCGGGAACCATAGTTTATCCTCCTAGACGCAATTTCAGAGATTCAGGAAGCCGCCATCGACAGCGATATTCTGCCCGGTCGTGAATCGGGACTCATCCGATGCGAGAAAGAGGGCGGCCTCAGCAACCTGCTCGGGTTCGACCATGCCGAGCATTTGGCGCGCGACATTTGCTCGAAGCTGCTCCTTGATTGGCGAGGTCTCCAGCAATGACTGAATTCGCGCGCTTGAAACCGCTCCTGGCATGATCGTGTTACAACGGATTTTCGAGGCCACATGCGTCGCCGCGATTTGTCTGGTAAGCGACATGACGCCCCCCTTGGCTGCCGCATAGGCCGAGCCACCCGGCATTCCGCGAGACGCTATCACCGACGCCGCGTTGATGATTGAGCCCCCGCTCGTCTTCATCATTTCCGGAATGACCAGGCGGCAACAAAGATGAACACTCAACAGGTTGTAAGCGATGACCTTCTCGAAAGTCTCTGCGCTTGTGCGGGTGACGTCGGTATCCTCGGCAACGGACCCTCCTGCGTTATTGAAAAGAACATCGATGCGTCCGA
>SCUQ01000171.1 GCA_004297635.1 Rhizorhabdus sp.
GCGGTGAAGGCTTACCTGGCTGGCAAGGGCGTGCCTGACTCGGCGATTGCGACCGAAGCGTTCGGTGAAAGCCGTCCGCTGGTCGACACCGCCGATGGCGTCCGCGAGCCGCAGAACCGTCGCGTCGAAATCACCTTCGGCGCCGGCATGTAAGCGGCATCGTCATCGAGCTTTCGATGACGGGCAAGAATTGGGGTCGGCCTTCGGGCCGGCCCTTTTTCTTTGTCTGCAAGACTTTATCGGTCGGCATGCATGCGGCATGATCCGACTCGCCGGGGGCGGCCCATTGAGGAGACGACCATGTTCAGAGCCTATAATCCCTGTCTCGCCCTGCTGCTGTCGATGCCGGTCGCGATCGCGTCGCCTGTCTTCGCCGGCACCCATGGCGGCCATCACGCCACCGCCGACATCGTCGATGCGCAGGGCCAGGCCAGGGGCACGGCCATGCTGTCGCAGCACAAGGATGGTATCCACGTCGACGTGAAGGGTAATGGCCTGCCCGCGGGTGTCCATGCGGTCCATGTCCACACCGTCGGCACCTGCACCGGCCCCGACTTCACCAGCGCGGGCGGCCACTGGAATCCCGGACACAAGCAGCACGGCGCCGAGAATCCGGCGGGCGCGCATATGGGCGACATGCCCAACATGACCGTCGCCGCCAATGGTTCCGGCGAGCTGAAGGCGGTGATCAAGGGTGCGATGCTGAGCGGCGGCGATGCGCCGTTGTTCGACACCGATGGCGCTGCCATCGTCATCCACGCCGCCGCCGATGACTATAAGACCGATCCTACCGGCAATGCCGGTGGCCGGCTTGCCTGCGGCGTCCTCAAGGCCAAATGAACGGCGCCGCGCCGTCCCGCCTGTTGTTCGTCTGCCTTGGCAATATCTGCCGGTCGCCACTGGCCGAGGGCGCGATGCGGGCGGCGGCGGCGCGGGCGGGCGTGGCGGTGGAGGTGGATTCGGCCGGGACCGGAGACTGGCATGTCGGCCGCCCGCCCGATCCGCGCGCCATCGCCACGGCTGCCCGCCATGGCATCGACATCAGCGGGCTGCGCGGGCGTCAGGTGCGGATCGAGGACTTCGATCGGTTCGACCGGCTGATCGCCCTCGACGCTGATAATCTCCGAAACCTGCGCCGTCTGGCGCCGCCCTCGGCGGGCGCGCTCCTGTCATTGCTGCTCGATCATGCCCCCGGGCGGCAGGGACAGGCTGTCGCCGATCCTTATTTCGGCGAGGATGCGGGTTTCGAGACGGCGTGGGCGGATATCATGGCCGGTGTCGATGGCCTGATCGCCGAGCTCAGGGGTCAGCGCAGCCTGTAGCGCGCGATCGCCGAATAGACCGGGCCGCTCGCGCCCAGCACGCTTTCGTAGAGCAGGAAGTGGTCGAACCGTGCCTCGATCGGGGCGGGCCAGAGGTGCGCCATCGGCAAGCCATCTGACGGTGCCGGGCCGCGGGTGAAGCGGGCGAGGGTGATGTGGGGGACGAAGGCGCGCTGTTCCGGCGGGATTCCGGCGCGCGACAGCGCCACGGTAACGGCGGCATGGAGCGAGCGGACCGGCTGGTGCGGGGCGACGCCCGCCCAGATATTGTCGATCCGGCCGCGCCTGTCGAAATATCCGATCCCGTCCAGGCGCAGATCGAAGGGAGGATGCGATACAGAGCCCAGCGCCGCCGCGACATCTTCCGCGACATGGCGATCGACCTCGCCGATGAAGCGCAGCGTAAGGTGCAGCAAATCGTCATCTTGCCATCGTGCTCCCGCCATATCGGCCGTCAGGCCGAGCAGCGCTTCGCGCATCTGCGGCGGCGGACGGAGGGCGACGAAAAGTCGGTGCATGGTCGTGGATCACCGTGTGGACAGCGGTTCTTGCACCTGATGTCGCGCAATGTGACGGTAACGCAAGCGGCTTCGACCCGGTTTAACGCGTGATCCGCTTGAAAAGCCGTCCGAATGCGCCGATATTACAGCTTGGGCGGGCAAGTCCCCGCTTTTATTGGAGAGTGTTTCTACCATGGCAAACTGGTCTGACCCCCGAGTGAGTGCCGCGCCCGCCGCGACAAGGCCGGGTGTGGCCGACGCAGCCTTCGACGCGGGCCTGCGGTCATACATGCTCTCGATCTACAATTACATGGCGTCGGGCGTGCTGCTTACCGGCATCGTCGCTCTTCTCTTCGCCGAATCCGGCATGGCGGCCCAGCTGTTCGCGACGCCGCTCCGCTGGCTGATCGTTCTCGCGCCGCTCGGCTTCGTCATGGTGCTGAGCTTCGGCATCAACAAGCTGTCGACCACGGCGGCGCAGGGCCTGTTCTGGGCCTTCGCAGCGGTGATGGGCCTGTCGATGTCGTCGCTGTTCCTGGCCTATACCGGCTCGTCGATCGCGATCACCTTCTTCGCGACCGCGACGGCTTTCGCCTCGCTCAGCCTGTGGGGCTACACCACGAAGAAGGATCTGTCGGGCTTCGGCACCTTCCTGATCATGGGCGTCGTCGGCCTGCTGGTGGCTTCGCTGCTCAACATCTTCTTCAAGTCGCCGGCGCTCAACCTGGCGATCAGCGCGATCGGCGTGCTGCTCTTCGCGGGCCTCACTGCCTATGACACGCAGAAGATCAAGAGCCTGTACTATCACGTCGCCGGTACCGATTTCGCCGGCAAGTCGGTGGTGATGGGTGCGCTCACCCTCTATCTCGACTTCGTCAACATGTTCACCTTCCTGCTGCAGTTCCTCGGCGACCGCCGCTGATCCCGCACAGGCTGGAGGAGATCGAAGGCCCGGTGGAAACACCGGGCCTTTTTCTTTGTCCTCCGCGCGCTATGCTCGAAGGGCAGGGGGCTTGATGGATTATCTGGGTCTGAGCTTCGAACAGCTGGACGAGACGGCGGTGGTGTCCCTCCTGCGCAGCCGCCGCGCCGAGATGGCGTTCGCCTATCTCGTCACGCCCAATGTCGACCATGTGGTGCGCCTGTCCAAACTCCCGCGTGAGGCGCCGGAGCGCCGCGCCTATCGGCTGGCGGCGTGGCGCCTGTGCGACAGCCGGATACTGTCGCTGCTGGCCTCGCTCCAGGGCATCCGCCTGCCGGTGGTGCCCGGCAGCGACATCGTCGTGCGGCTGATCCGCGATGTGCTCGTGGCCGGCGACCGGGTCTGCCTGATCGGCGGAGAGCCCGGCGATGCGGACATGCTGCGCGATCTGCGCCCCGATGTGGTCATCCTCCAGCATATCCCGCCGATGGCGCTGCGCGACAACGCTGCGGCCAGGACCGCCGCTGCCCGATTTTCGGTGGATGCCGACGCGCGCTTCACCCTGATCGCCGTCGGATCGCCGCAACAGGAACTGATCGCCGCGGAGATCCGGGATATCGAGCATGGCCGGGGCACCGGGCTCTGCATAGGCGCGTCGATCGACTATCTGGCGGGCCGCGAGAACCGGGCGCCCCGCTGGATGCAGCGGCTCGCGCTCGAATGGCTGCATCGGCTGCTCAGCAATCCTCGCCGGATGTGGCGGCGCTATCTGGTCGACGGACCGCGCATCTTCCTGCTGGCCTGGCGCTTCAGGCGCTGACCGATCGACGATAGGCGGCCCCGGCCGGGTATTGGCCCGGTCGAGCCGGAGCCGTTCCCGTCGCGACGCTTAGGCCAGCTTCTCCCGGAAGAAGGCGATCGTGCGATCCCAGGCGAGGCTGGCCGCCGCCGCATCATAGCGCGCGGCCGACGTATCATTGTGGAAGGCATGCTGGGTGCCGGGATAATCGAAGCGGCGGACATCGGCATGGGCCGCCTGCAGCGCGGCTACCCAGGGCGCGGCACCGGCATTCACCCGGTCGTCGGTCCCGGCATAGTGCAGCATCAGCGCGGCCTTGACCTTCCCCGCCTCGACGGGCGGCGGCGGTGGGCCATAGAAGGCGACGGCCGCCTGCAGCTTCGGCCCGGCGGCGACCGCGAGGCGATTGGCCATTGCCCCGCCCCAGCAGAAGCCGACGGTGCCGACCTTACCGTTGAGAAGCTTGTTTGCCGCCAGCCAGTCGATCGTCGCGACCCCATCGGCGGTGGCCGCAGCGAGGTCGAGCGCGCCGATCATTCTGCGCGCCTCGTCCTCATCCTTGGGGGTGCCGCCGACAGGCGCCAGGAAATCGAGCGCAACGCCGACGAAGCCCGCCACCGCGAGCCGCCGGGCGACATCCTTCGTATAGGGCTGCAGCCCGCGATTCTCATGTACCACCAGCACCGCTGCCGGCTTTTTCCTGTGCTTCCTGGGGATCGCCATATAGCCGAACAGCTTGTGGCCGCCGGCGCCGGCCCAATGGACCATCTTCGCGTCGACCCGCTTGTCATCCTCGGCGATCAGCGCCGCCGCCGCCGGATCGGCGGCGATCGTCGCCACCAGCATCTGCGCGGCGGCGGCGCTGCCCGCCAGCTTCGTCATGTCGGCCATGAACCCCCGCCGGTCCTGCGCGCCATGGGTGAAGCGATCGTAGAGCGCGATCGCGCGGGCCTTCAGATCCTCATCGTCCATCGTTCGGGCCCTTTCCCTGTCATGCGCCCGGCGTGGGTGCGGTCGTCGGCGGCGCCGCGGCGGGTGTCACCGGCTGCGGCACCACCAGCGGCGGCGGAGCCGCTACCGGGGCGGCGGCATTGCCGCCATCGGCCTCAACGGATTCGTGCGCTTCCGGTTTCGCGATGCGCACCACCGCGCCGCCGTCACGCGGCATGCCGCCCGCGTCGCCGGTCGCCGCGTCGATCGCGGTTATCTGGTCGGACTTGTCGACCGGCAGCGCATAATCCTCGATGCTCGTCGCGATCTGCGGGCCGCTGCTGTCGGCCTCGGGGGCCTTGGCGGCCTCCTTCCCGCAGGCGGACAGCGCGAGCAGCATCAAGCCGGACAGCAGCGAACGGTGCATTCGGTCAAACCCCATGATAATGCCGGAACCAATCGACGAAGCGCGGCACGCCCACGTCGATGGTCGTCGTCGGGCGATAGCCCAGGTCGCGCTCGATCGCGCTGATGTCGGCGAAGGTCTCATGCACGTCGCCGGGCTGCATCGGCTTCATGTCGCGGATGGCGGCGCGGCCGCAGGCCTGCTCGATCAGGTCGATCAGCCGGGTCAGTTCTTCCGAACGGTGATTGCCGATATTGTAGAGCGCATGGCAGGCGCGGCTGCCGCCCGGCTTCCCGGCGCCGTCATCGGCCGGGGCATGATCGAGCGCCGCCACCACGCCGGACACGATATCGTCGATATAGGTGAAGTCGCGCCGCATCTCGCCGCCGTTGAACACCGATATCGGGCGTCCCGCCAGGATTGCATCGGTGAACAGCCACAAGGCCATGTCGGGTCGGCCCCAGGGGCCATAGACGGTGAAGAAGCGCAGTCCCGTCATCGGCAGCCGGTAGAGATGGGCGTAGGTTTCGCTCATCAGCTCGTCGGCTTTCTTGGTTGCGGCATAGAGCGACAGCGGATGATCGACCCTGTCCTCGACCCGGAAGGGCAGCTCGTCATTGCCGCCATAGACCGAGGACGAGGACGCATAGACGAGATGTGCGGCGCCGCGCTGGCGCGCCAGCTCCAGCATGTTGAGATGCCCGACCAGATTGCTCTGCGCATAGGCGCGCGGGTTGTCGATCGAATAGCGCACCCCCGCCTGCGCGCCCAGATGAACGATCCGATCGAATTCCGCGCCGGCCAGGGCTGCCGCCAGCGCTTCGTGATCGGCGAAGTCGCAGCGCATGAAATGATAGC
>SCUQ01000606.1 GCA_004297635.1 Rhizorhabdus sp.
GCGCTCGGCGGTGGCGAAACCGATTCCGCGGGCACCGCCGGTGACGATGGCGACCTTGTTAGCAAGCGTCATAAACAAGACCCTTCGCGATTTTTCCATGCGGTTGTGACGAACGAGGCAGGCCGATCAGCGGCTTTCGCTGATCGCGGCGAAATCGATGGCGAGATCATCGCAGATGCGGATCGCGGTCGCCCGCCCGCCACCGGTGACGCCGCCCGGCGGATGCATGAACGCCCCGGCGAGATAGAGGCCCTCGGCCCCAGGCACGGCATATTGCGACAGCTCCGGGGTCGGCCGGTGGCCGCCCATCTGAAAGAAGGCCTTGCCTATCCCGCCGACGTCGCCTGCCTGGAAAGTCGGCGTATGGCGGGTCGAGTCACGCGGCGTAGCGAAGTCCGCTCCAACGAGCGTATCGGCGTTGAAGTTGGCGCATATGCCGGCAGTCACTGCATCCATATGCCGCCGCATGTCGTCCTTTCGCGCGTCCCAGTCGGCACCGCCCCGAAGCTCGCACGGCGCGAAGGCGTGCACGGCCAGGGTCGCGCCACCGTCGGGCGCCCGGGCGGGATCGAATTGGGCGAGATTGGTGATACCGAGCGTCAGGCTCTTCGGCAGGTCGCCATAGCGAAGATCGTCGAACACACGCAGATAGGCTTCGAGCGACGCTGGGGCAAAGTTCATAGCCGCTACATATGATGCCTCTTTCGGCGCATCGAACTGAGGTACTTCCGCCATCGCGTAGAAGGCTGACATTAACGAATAGGGTGAGGTCTTGGTGTTGCGAGCCCTGCCCGCGACGCCCTCGTCCAGATCTTCGACCATGGCTCCCAGAAGCCAGGGATGGATCTGCCCGATGACGATGTCCGCCGGGATAACCTCGCCCCCATCCAGCCGAACGCCGTGGACCTTGCCGTCGCGCACCAGCACTTGTTCGACAGGGCTGTCCGCGCGGATGTCCGCTCCCTCCGCTTCGAGGCATCGCACGAGCGCGTCAACCAGAGCACGGCTTCCGCCCTTGGGAATTCCCCAGGGAAAGCTGTGTACGAACCCCGCCATGTTGAAGATGAACGCGCCGGTGCCCTTTTCGTCCGGTTCGATCAACAGCTCTGCGGCGCACTTCATCAGGTGGATCTTCACCTTGTCATGCTCGAAATGATCATTGACGATATCGAGCATGCTCTTCTGCATGATGTGCATCAGCGCGCGGCCATCGGTGCTCTGGTCGAGGAGCGCCCAGAACGCCCCTTGCGGTGCGGGTGGTACGAACAGACCTTGCAGCATCAACGGTAGCACTGCGCTACTTTGCGCCACGAAGGCGCGATAGGCATCCGCATCCTTTGGCGAAATCCGTGCGATCGCCTCGCAGGTTTTTTCCAGATCCCGATAGGTGACCAGAGAGTCGCCATCGTCGAAGACCGTCGAGTACATTCCTTCGGGATAGATATACTCGAGCCCGAACTGCGAGATCAGGCCGAGCTCGTCGTCACGGATCAGGGGATTGGCCTGGATAAGGACATGCAGGGCCGAATGCCAATCATGGAAGAACCCGGGCGCTGCGATCTCACTCGTCACACACCCCCCGCCCAGGTGGGGATTGCGCTCGAGAACCAGCACGCGCTTACCAGCCCTGGCAAGATACGCCGCCGCGATTAGCCCGTTATGTCCCGAGCCGATAGCGAGCACATCATATTTGTCCGACATAACGCCTTCCATGCTTCAAGCCAGCGTGATGGCCACCGGGCGGCCCGATCAGCTGCCGAGATTTCCCAGCCGTCGCAACGTACGGCCACCCAATGGTCAGGCGCCGCGCCTCAGCACACGCGCCGGGGTAAGCGCCGCGATCATCCTGACATTCTCTGCGGATAGCCCTGGTGTCGCGCGCAGCGCCGCCAGTCCGTCCGCCTCTCCAACGGGATAGTCCGAACCCAGAACAATCCTGTCGACGCCGACATTCTCGATCAACGTCTTCAAAATATTTGGGCCGTAAACACAGCTGTCGTAATAGAAATTCTTAAGGTATTCGCTTGGTTTTTTCGTCAAATTCTTCACTGTCTGCGGCCGTTCGACCGCCTCCCGATCGATCCGGCCGTAATAATGGGGCAAAAATCCGCCGCCATGTGCAATCACGACCTTCAACCGCGGAAATTTCTCGAATACGCCATTATAGATCATCGAGGTCATCACTTTGATTTCCTCGATACCCTGCCCAACGCTTACGTTGAGGAAGAATTTATCCAGCGGCGGCTGGTTCGACTGACCATGCGGGTGAACGAATAAAGGGATACCAAGCGCTTCGACGGCGCTCCACAACGGATCGAAGAAAGGATCGCCATAATAAAGCCCGTTCGCCGAGCATGAGGATATCTGCAGCACGGAGAGACCGAGCACGTTGACCGCCCGTTCGAGCTCGCGGATCGACAGGTCGATATTCTGCGTCGGCAGGCCGAACGCGCCGTAGAAGCGACCGGGATGGGCTGCCACCCAGTCTCGCGCTATGCGATCGTTCGAAGCACGGTACAGCGCGAGATCCCTCTCGACATCGCCCCAGCTGATGCCGTGGACGGCATGTGCCACGCCGATGACGTGAGCGCGGAGCCCGGTGCGATCCATATGCTCGATATGGATTTTAGGCGAGCGCATCGCCGCAAGCCACACTGCCCCATTCACCCCGAAAGCCGCAGGGTCGACGAGCGTCGGCATCTCTTCGTCGAAAAGGTGCGTATGGAAGTCGATCATGCCATCCTGGGCCGGCAAGCCCACAGATGCGTCGTGCGAGGAGTCCGCCCGGGGCGGCCCGCCTCCGCCATAAGCGGCAGCGGATGCGCCGACGCCGCCTACCGCAGTGATCGACGTAACGAATGCCCCACTGGCAATGAAGGACCGCCGTGACATGCGACATTGCAAACAGCCCACCATAGTCACTCTCCACATTATATTCTCGACCGCCGATCAGCCCGACCTTGCGATTGGCAACGCTTCAATGAACCTAGGTCGCGATCTGTCACAGTCCAGGACCTGCTGACACATACGACCTAAAAGATACTTCGCATATCAAGCTGTCTCGACACGCACCGACGAACCAATCGTAATCGGTGATAGATGTTATTGGCGATGCCCATACACATCAGGAAATCCGCCATGATACTTACAGCATCCTTATATGATGATCTTTTTAAGCGCACGAGAGGTTGGCGACGGTCGAGATTTCGCCAGGACTGAGGGGAGTTGAAGATATGCTGTATCCACGTGGCCCGGTTCCCGCATTTGAAGCGCAAATGCTGGATGGCGATCGTAAGTGGACCCTTGCCGAGCAGACCCCGGGAACCTTCACCCTGATCGTTGTGTATCGCGGCCACCATTGCCGCGCCTGCAAGGCCTATCTGACTGCTCTGAACGAAAAGGTGAAAGGGTTTCAGGACCTCGGTATCGAGACATTCGTCGTTTCGGCCGAATCCCGCGAACGGGTTCAGCTGGCGAAGGACGAATGGGGCCTGTCCAACCTTGTAATGGGCTATGGACTGGATCTCGCCACAGGACATGCGTGGGGCCTCTACATCTCCGATATCTCGGACATTGCGCAGTTTCAGGATATTTCCGGCTATCAGGACGATGCCGCCAGCGAGCCCTTCCGCCATTTCGAGCCGGGGCTGTTCGTCGTCCGCGGCAGCGACAAGACGCTTTTCTATACATCGATCCAGAACATGCCGTTCGGG
>SCUQ01000172.1 GCA_004297635.1 Rhizorhabdus sp.
TCTCCAGCTCCTCGATCGAATCGAGCGAGAAGGTCCGGACGCCATAGGTCGCATAAGCCTCGGCGATCGCCTCCTCGGCCTTGACCGGGTGCATGAAGCAGAGCGTTGCGTCCGGCAGGATGCCGGCCACCAGACGCACCTCGGCGATCGACGCCACGTCATAGTGGGTGATGCCGTTGTCCCAGAGAATCTGGATCAGCTCGGGCGACGGATTCGCCTTGACGGCATACATCGAGCGCCCCTGGAAGTTCTCGACGAAGAACCGGGCGGCCCGCGCAGCGGCGTGGGGACGAAGGAGCGTGACCGGTTGAACCGGTCGAAGGGCCGTAGCTAGCCCCAGCGCGCTATGATGCTTGTGCAACTCAAGGGACCTCCGGGTGGTACGTGGGCAAGAAAGCTGCCTTGCGGTGGAAGTCCCATGGGGCAGCGGAGGCGCGGATATATGGTGCGCTGACCCCCATGTAAAGTTGCGATATTCGCCTCATCGTGCGGGATGGCTGAACTGGCCGGAAAACGGGCTGTTTCCGGGGCGGGCCGTTGGGAATATCAGGGCTTTTACAGGGCCGGCACGGTGCGAATCGGTACGAGCTGCGTGCCTTTGCATGCTCGGCAAGCCGCTGTAAGACGATCGTGATGGGCCAGCACCACCACCACGAACAGCACGGCCATGCGCATGGCCACGGGCATGGGCATGGGCATAGTCATGCGCCGCACAGCTATGGCCGTGCTTTCGCGATCGGGGTGGCGCTCAATCTCGGTTTCGTGCTGGTGGAGGGGTTGGCGGGCCTGTGGTCGGGATCGATCGCACTGATCGCCGATGCCGGTCACAATCTGTCGGATGTCCTCGGCCTGTTGATGGCCTGGGCGGCCTATGCGCTGTCGAAGCGGCCGGCGAGCGCCCGCTATACCTATGGACTACGCGGCTCCTCGATCCTGGCGGCATTGTTCAACGCGATCCTGCTGATGATCGCCTGCGGCGCGATCACGCTCGGGGCGATCCAGCGCTTCGTCCACCCGGCGCCGGTGGAGAGCGGAACGATGATGGCGGTGGCCGCGATCGGCATCGTCATCAACCTGGGCACCGCGCTGCTGTTCCTTGGCGGCCGCGAGCATGACCTCAACATCCGCGGCGCCTTTCTGCACATGGCGGCGGACGCCGCGGTCTCGGCCGGCGTCGTCGTCGCCGGCTTCCTGGTGAGCCGGACCGGGCTGCTCTGGATCGATCCGGCCATCAGCCTGATCATCGTCGCGGTGATCGTGATCGGCACCTGCGGCCTGTTCCGCGATTCGCTGGCGATGTCGCTGGCCGGCGTGCCGAGCCGCATCGACAGCGCGAAGGTGACGGCCCGGCTGGGGGCGCTGCCGGGTGTCGCGGCGGTCCACCATGTCCATATCTGGCCGACGAGCACGACGGAGACGGCGCTGACCGCGCATCTGGTGATGCCGGACGCGGCAGGCGACGACGCATTCCTGGCCTCGACCGCGCGGCTGGTGCGCGATGAGTTCGCCATCGGCCATGCCACCTTCCAGATCGAGCGCGGCCGCTGTGCTGACGAAGCGCCCGATTGCGGAGAGGGGCAGCACGATCATGATGGGCATCATGATCACCATCACGCCCGCTGAATTCTTCGTCAGGACGGTGGGGGATGGGGGCGGCGACGCGCTCGACACGGACGGATTTTGGGGTAGGACATAGCCATGACCCAGCCGATGCTCGTCCACCTGATCGCCGCCGCGCGGCCCAATTTCATGAAGGTGGCGCCGCTCTGGCACGCGCTGAAGGCGACCGAGGATTTCCGGCCGGTCATCGTCCATACCGGCCAGCATTATGACGCGGCGATGTCCGACGATATCTTCGCCGATCTCGGCCTGCCCGCGCCGGATCATCATCTCGGCATAGGGTCCGGCACCCATGCGGAGCAGACCGGCAGGGTGATGATCGCCTATGAGAAGCTGGCGATGGAGGAGCGGCCCGACTGGCTGATCGTGGTCGGCGACGTCAATTCCACGGCCGCCGCATCGATGGCGGCAGGCAAGCTGCGCATTCCGATCGTTCATCTCGAAGCCGGCCTGCGCAGCCGCGACCGCGACATGCCGGAGGAACTCAACCGGCTCGTCACCGACGTGCTGGCCGACGTGCTGTGGACGCCATCGCCGGACGCCGACGACAACCTGCGTGCCGAGGGCACTCCCGAGGAGCGGATCACCCGCGTCGGCAATATCATGATGGACAGCTATGAGCTTGTCCGCCCCGCGATCATGGCAGCCGATTATCCCGGCGAGCTGGGCTATGGCCCTGGCAGTTACGGGGTGGTGACGCTCCACCGCCCTTCCAACGTCGATAGGACCGAACAGCTCGACCGGCTGGTCGAGGCACTTGTCGCTGTGCAGGCGCATCTGCCGCTGATCTTCCCTGTCCACCCGCGCACGCGCCAGCGGCTCGGCGATGCCGGGGCGGCACGGCTGGAGGGGGCAGGGATCCGGCTGATCGGTCCCGCCGCCTATGTCCGCTTCATGAGTCTCGTCGCTGGGGCGGCGGCGGTGGTCACCGATTCGGGCGGAATCCAGGAGGAAACGACCTATCTTGGCATCCCCTGCATGACCCTGCGCGAGAATACCGAGCGGCCGATCACGATCAGCGAGGGGACCGCCCAGCTGGTCAATGCCGGCAATCTGCTCGAACGGCTGCTGGCGGCGCTGGCGCAGCCGAAGCAGGACAGGAAGCGGCCGGACATGTGGGACGGGAAAACGGCGCTGCGCTGCGTGGCGGACCTGCGGCGGCGCTCGACGCTACGGTAGAGCATTTTGACGTCAGGTGGACTCATCTGCGGCTCGCAAATGCGGAAAGGAACAACGGCTCTAGGGATGGATGATGCTCACCAGCGTTCCGGGATGCGCATCGGTGATCTCAACCTTGGCACCAAGCTGTTTCGAAACCGCCTGGATCAGGCTCGTTCCTAGACCAGGCTGGGCATTGCTGATGTCGTCGGGCCTGCCGACGCCATTGTCGCCCACCGACAAGGTCCAGGCCTCACCCTGCGCGTGGTAATCGACCGTTATCTTGCCCGACCGCTGGCCCGGAAAGGCATGTTTGAGCGAATTGATCACCAGTTCGGTGACGATCAGCCCCAGACTCACCGATATGTCGGCATCGGTCATGCTGTCATCGGCGGTCACTTCGAGGATGAGCTGTTTTTCGTCGCGGATCATCGATGCGCTGATCGTCCGGCATAATTCGGTGAAATAGGCGCGCAGTTCGACATCGCCGACGCGGTTGACGGCAAGCTGTTTCTGCAACGCCGCGACAGACATCACCCGGTGATGCGCATCGTAGAGATGCGTGCGGGTTTCGTCCGACTGGACGCGCCGTGCGCTCTGCATCAGCACGCTGGCGATGATCTGAAGGCTGTTGGCGATCCGGTGCTGGAGTTCCTGGAGATCGG
>SCUQ01000173.1 GCA_004297635.1 Rhizorhabdus sp.
GGAATATGACCGAGAGGTGCGCAGCCCGAATTTCGCGATGCGGCTGCCCTCGGTTATCGCGCTCAGGCAATATGTGAAGCAGTCGGACAATCCGGCTTTCACCCGCTTCAACCTGTTCCTGCGCGACCGCTTCTCCTGCCAATATTGCGGATCGCTCCAGGATCTCACCTTCGATCACGTCATCCCGCGCGCGCAGGGTGGACGGACGACCTGGGAGAATGTCGCTACGGCCTGCGCGCCGTGCAACCTGCGCAAGGGGGGACGCACCCCGCGCCAAGCCGGCATGCGCCTGTTCGAAATCGCCCGTCGCCCGACCAGCTGGGAGCTGCAGGAGAATGGCCGCAGCTTCCCACCGCACTATCTGCACCAGAGCTGGCGCGACTGGCTCTACTGGGATGTGGAGCTGGAAGCGTAACGATATCCCCGATTTCCCGTTGCCCCGATCCCGCGAGAGGACTAAGTAAAAATACGGTAGACGCGATCATGGCTCGGGGGAGCCAGCCCATGGAAGGCGCGATCGTCGGGGAGAGTAAAGCGTATGTTTTCTTCCGAGGTGCAGCTGCGCGAGGACAAGAGCCGCCGCGCTGTGCCACGTGTGGCCGCCGCCTTCGATACCCAGTTCCGCGCGACTGCAGGCGCGGCGCGCTCGCCCTGCCGGATCATCGACATTTCCAGCGGCGGCGCGCGGCTCCGCCTCTATCAGCAGCTCGCTCCGGAGACATCGATCCGGCTGTCGCTGCCGGGCAAGGGGCTGGTCGACGCGCATATCGTCTGGGCCGACGGTCGGGAGGCAGGCTGCCGCTTTGATCGCCCGCTGGACGAAGCTACGGTAACGACGCTTCAGGCGAGCGCCACCGAGCGCGGCGGCAACGCCTGACAGATTTTTGGGCGAGCGCGCCGTTACGCGAAGATCCCGTAAAGCCCGGTCACGCTTTCGCCGGCAGCTGATCCAGTATCTCGTGAAGCGCGCCCAGGCATTCGGCGCCTAGCCGCATCGATCGCTCAGGCGACCAGCCATGGGCCTCGTCCGGCAGATCGGCATTGTCCTTGAACGGCATTTCGAGGGTCATCGCGACGCAGCCGAAGCGGTTGGCGAGCTGGTTCGTCGACATCGACAGATTGGCCTTGCCCTTGCCCGCTACGGGATAGCCATGCTTCGTCTGGAAATCCGGGGTGCGCCGCGCCAGCGTATCGCGGAACAGATGGTAGAGCCGGCCCTGCTCCTCGGTCCAGTTGGGGATGCCTTCGAAGCCCGCGATGAAGGCCTGCGGGATCGCCTCGTCGCCATGGACGTCCATCGCGAAATCGATGCCGGTCGCGTCCATCCGGTTGAGGACATGGAAAACCTCCGGGCTCCGCTCCAGGGTCGGTCCGTGCCATTCGCGATTGAGGTTCACGCCCGCGGCGTTGGTGCGCAGATGGCCACGGCGCGATCCATCCGGATTCATGTTGGCGACGATATGGAAGGTCGCCCGCTGACGCAGGCTCCGCGCTACCGGATCATGGCCGTCGGTCAGCATGTCGAGCGCGCCTTCCATCCACCATTCGGCCATGCTCTCGCCGGGATGCTGGCGGGCGTAGAGCCACACCCGCTTCGGCCCATCGCCGATCGTGAGCAGATCGAGGTCCTGGCCGTCCAGCGTCGCGCCGAGCCGTTCGTGGACGACGCCGGGGCATTTGCCGATCCGCGCGATCAGATCGTGATGCCGCTCCATCGAATAGGGCGCGAAATAGGCCAGCCAGATGCTGTCTGCCTCCGGCGTGATGCTGATCGTCACCACGCCGTCGCCATAGCGGGTCGGCACGCGGCGCCAGTCCTGCCGGTCGGCGGAGGCACAGGCGCGATAGTCCCGCCAGCCGTCCGGATAGGCCGCGCCGCCGGCATTGGTGAGCCGCAGCGTCACCGGCACGCCCTTCGCGCCGGTCAGGCGGAAGTGGAACCACTGGTAGAAATCGGACTGGTGGTCCTTGACGATCGCAAGGTCGAAGCTGCTGCCGTTGCGGCCGAGAACGGTGATGTTGCCGCTGTCGAAACCACTCGAAATGCTGATGTTCTGTCCGGTCATTTGACCGTGATAGTCTCGCCCGACCGGCCGGGGAAGCCCTGGAACAGCGCGGCGGCGAGCCGGACGACAGAGGCTTCGGGATTGGCCGCCGGGGTCCCGTCGCGCGCCACCGTCTCGGCACGGCCTTCCCAAATCACCGTGCTCTCCGAGCGGCGCTTCAGCTGCACCGACAATTGCGTGAGCACGTCCATCTTCTCGCGCGGCTTGCCGATCGGGAAACTGACCGAGCCGCCCAGGCCGACGCTGGTGCCGCCACGCCAGCCGCCGCCGCTGCCGCCGCCCAGCCCGATCGATACCGAAGATCCTCCGGACTGTCCGGCGGGGCGCCAGCTGCGATTCACCTCGGTCACGGCGACCAGTTCGGAGCGGGGAAGATCAGGCGCCAGGCCGAAGCCGGCGCGCGCCAGTTCGCCTTGGACGATCCGCGCATAGCTCTGGAATTCGAGATCCTTCGCCAGCGTCGGATCGCGCGGC
>SCUQ01000174.1 GCA_004297635.1 Rhizorhabdus sp.
CGGGCTTTCCCGCCACATATAAGACACCACCACAGGACAGGATCCGCGCCGATGACGACTCACCGCTTGCTTCCTCCGGCGCTGGCGATGCTCGGCCTGATCGCCGCCGCAGCGCCGCTGCTGCCCCCGACTGTCGCCCAGGCGCAGCGTACCGAGCGGGTGCTGACCATCTTCGGCAACGATCCCTGCCCGACCAGCAACGGCGAGGAAATCGTGGTCTGCCAGCGCGCGCCGGAATCGGAGCGCTACCGCATTCCCGAACAGCTGCGCCGGACCGAGGGGCGTGGCAACGAGACCTGGGGCGATCGCGCCGCGAGCCTCGAATATGTCGGCCGCAGCGGCGTCCAGAGCTGCTCGACCAGCGGCCCCGGCGGCGCTTCGGGCTGTTTCCGCGAACTTGCCCGCAAGGCCTGCGACGAGGACAAGGCCGACGGGAAGAAGTGCGGAATCAAATTCTGATCGCCCTGTCCGGGGCGGGTTCATTCAGCCCCCGGAAAGCCGCCCGCCTATTAGCTGGGATCATGAAGGCCCTGTTCCCCATCGCGCTGCTTCTCGCAGCGCCGCTCGCCGCCGCCGGACCGGGGGAATCGCTCGCAGAAGCGCCGCCTCCCCGGATCAACACGCTTGTCGTCTATGGCGAGGACCCCTGCCCGCGCAGCAAGGATGACGAGATCATCGTCTGCGCGCGCCAGCCCGAAAGCGACCGCTATCGCATCCCCAAGCAGCTGCGGAAGCACAAGAAAAGCGATGAGCCCGCGGTCAGCTGGACCGAGCGGACCCGCACGCTCGACATGGTCAGCCAGAAGGGTCTGCCGAACAGCTGCTCGCCGCATGGCACCGGCGGCCAGACCGGCTGCATGCGCCAGTTCCTCGAGGCCGCCCGTCGCGAACGCGAAGCGATGAAGGCAGGACAGTGATTCGCGCCTGCCGGGGGCGGTAGCGGGGAACATCTTCCGCTTTGGTCCGATTCCGCTATAATCGGGTCCATCGGGGTATGCGATGAAGGCGATCGATCCGGACCTGCTGCTCAGAGCCTATTCGATCGGGGTCTTCCCGATGGCGGACAGCCGCGTCGCGGACGATGTCTATTGGGTCGAACCCAAGAAGCGCGGCATATTGCCGATCGATTCCTTTCGCCTGTCGCGCTCGCTCGCCAAGACGATCCGGTCCGATCGCTTCACCGTCACCGTCGACAATGCCTTCGCCCAGGTGGTCGCACTGTGCGCGGAAAGCACCGAGAACCGCCCCGACACCTGGATCAACCCGGCGATCGAGGTCGCCTATGCCGATCTCCACCGTCGCGGCCATGCCCATTCGGTCGAATGCTGGCATGACGGGCGGCTGGTCGGCGGGCTGTATGGGGTCAAGCTGGGCGGCGCCTTTTTCGGCGAGAGCATGTTCAGCCGCGAGAGCAATGCATCCAAGGTGGCGCTCGCCTGGCTGGTGGCGCGGCTGAAGGCCGGGCATTTTCGCCTGCTCGACTGCCAGTTCATCACCGATCACCTGACGTCGCTGGGCGCGATCGAAGTGACCCGTGACGATTATGTCGCGCTGTTGGATGCCGCGCTGGGGGTTGGGGCGGGCGGCGTACTGGGCGCCGCACCCGCGGGCGGAGCCGCCGGCGGCTGGTCCCCGGCCGATTTCTTCGCGCTGGACGGCTTGGCCAGCGATCCGGAGATACGCACCGTATCGGGCCCGATATCCGGATACAGCATCGTGCAGCTCTTGGGCCACACATCATAGACCGCATCCTCGACCGCGTTGAGCGACGGCGATTCCTTGTACAGCCATCCCGAGAAGACGCGGCGCCATGTGCCGTCGCGGTTGCGCACATCGACCTGGGTGAAGGTGCCGGTGAGCTTCTGGTCCTCCCACGGCGCGGTCGTCTCGCAGGCGCGGAGGCGGACGACCACATCGCCGACGCGGATCGCCTGGCCAGGGCGCAGGGTCAGGTCACGTGATTCGCCGTTGCGCTTGTTCAGCAGGCCGAGCACCGCGACCCGCTGCCCCATAGGCGTGCCCTCCGTCACCAGTGCGCGCTCGGGAATCTTCTCGACGACGGCCTGCGGGGTCTGCGCGACCGCGCTGGCATTGGCGGCGGCCGTTTCGCTTTCGGCGACATCACCGCTCGGGGCCAGAGCCGGCGCGGTCGGCTGCTCGTCGGCCGGGATCGCTTCGATCGGTGCCTGTTCCTGGCTGATCGCCTGCCAGCCGCCGAGCACGGCTCCCGCGACGACCAGGCCGCCGAGCGCGACGGCGCCCAGCAGGACTGGCTTCACGGCTTCGCCGCCCCTTCGGCCGGAGCGGAATCGGCCGGGCTGCCCGACTTGTTGATGAACTGGCCGACCATGCTCATCAGGTCCATCGCCCCCTGGGTATCGGCGATCGTGTCGCCCTCCTTGAGCGGAACCGTGTCACCGCCGGGGATCAACGAGATGAAGGTCGCCCCCAGAAACCCTTCCGAGGTGATCGCCGCGCTGCTGTCGGCCGGCAGCTTCACCGCCGGATCGAGCGCGAGCTTGACCTTCACCTGGAAGCTCTGGGGATCGAGCACCTGGCTGGTGACGGTACCGACCTTCAGGCCGGCGACGCGAACCTCGCTACCGACATTGATGCCGGTCGAATTGGGGAACAGCGCGGTGACATGGATCGCGCCGGCCTTGTCGCCGCCGCCGGTCGCCGTCCAGGCAAACCAGATGAACCAGGTCGCGAAGACGACCACGAACAGGCCGACCAGCGCCTCGCCGATATTTTCACGCAGCAGCGATTTCATGGCTCAGTTCGGGCTCCATGCCTCATAGTCACCGGTCGCGGCGGCACGCACGCCGCCCTTTTCGAGTGCGCCGAGGGGCCGATAGGCGCCCTCGGTACCGGTAAGATTGGGGACCGCCGGCTTCTGCCAGCCGCGCGGGCTGGGAAGCTGGTCGGGGGTCAGATCGGTGCTGTGATGCAGCCAGCCATGCCATTCGGCCGGAACCCGGCTCGCATCATTGGCGCCGGCATAGATCACCCAGCGGCGCGGCCGCCCGTCGGTGGCCTTGCCGCCTTCGAAATAGACGTTGCCGAGCGCATCCTCGCCGATCCGCGTGCCGTTCATCTTGCTGAACAGCAAAGTGCCGATCGTGGCACCGTCCCACCAGGTGAAGATTTTCTTGAGCATGGATGCCCGCTTAGCCTTTGCGCCTTGGGCGAGCAACCGTTTAGACGCGCAGGCCGGGGGGCTTCTCCGGCGATCCGGCGCTACGCGTCCGCCTTCTCCACCCGTACCAGCACGGCGCCCTCGCTGACCTGCGCACCGACGCTCGCCCGAAGCTCGGCCACCACCCCGTCGAACGGTGCCAGCATCGCCTGCTCCATCTTCATCGCCTCAAGCACGAGCAGCTTCTGGCCCTTCGTCACGCGCGCGCCTTCGGCTATCTCAACCGCGATCACCTTGCCCGGCATCGGCGCCAGCAAGGCGCCATCGGAGACCGCACCACCGCCGCCGGCATGGTCGGCGCGCGGCGCCTCGAACGGCCAGGCTTCGCCGTCCAGGAACAGCAGCCGCTCGGTCCCGACGATCCGATCGCGGCCCTGCGGTTCGCCGTCGTCGATCTCGACAAGATGGGCATGGCCGGCGATCTCGACCTCGACCCGCCGGTCGGGCGCGGCATTCGCGCGAAAGCCCGTGAGGCCGGCCCAGACGCCGCCGCCTTCGGGCAGCATCGCGCGCGCCGCCGCCTGCCGCACGGCAGGCGATGGCTCGGCGGCCGGCACCAGCCGCTCGGCATGGCGTTCGATGAAACCCGTGTCGATATGCCCTGCCACGAAATCGGGATCGGACGCCGCGCGCGCCAGGAACGCCGCATTGGTGCGGACCGGCCAGACCTCGACCTTGCGCGCCGCCTGCGCAAGCTTCGCCGCCGCCGCCGGCCGGCTGGGGGCCGACACGATCAGCTTCGCGATCATCGGATCATAATAGGGCGAGACCTCGCCTCCTTCCTCGACCCCGCTGTCGACCCTTATGCCGCGCGGCAGGCGCAGGCGCTGGAGCGGACCGGTCGAGGGGAGAAAGCCGTTGGACGGATTTTCGGCATAGAGCCGTGCTTCCATTGCCCAGCCGTTGATCGAAAGCTGGTCCTGCCTCTTTGGCAGCGGCTCGCCGCTGGCGACGCGCAGCTGCCATTCGACCAGGTCCTGGCCGGTGATCATCTCGGTCACGGGATGCTCGACCTGAAGCCGGGTGTTCATCTCCATGAACCAGATGCGATCGGCGCGCAGCCCTTCAGAGGCATCGGCGATGAACTCGATCGTTCCGGCGCCGACATAGTCGACCGCCCTGGCCGCCTTGACCGCCGCGTCACAGACGGCGGCGCGAGTCGCCGCGTCCATGCCGGGAGCGGGAGCTTCCTCGATCACCTTCTGATGGCGGCGCTGGAGCGAGCAGTCGCGTTCGAACAGATGGACGACATTGCCCTGGCGATCGCCGAATATCTGCACCTCGATATGGCGCGGCCCCAGGATATATTTCTCGATCAGCACGCGGTCGTCACCGAAGGAGGAGGCCGCCTCGCGCTGGCACGAGGTC
>SCUQ01000175.1 GCA_004297635.1 Rhizorhabdus sp.
GAGCCTCTGTCATCTACACTGCCTTATGAACCGAATTTCTGACGATGACGCCGCCGAGATCGAAGCCTCGGAAGAGCCGCTGCCCCCGGGCCTGTATATCGTCGCCACGCCGATCGGCAACTTGGGTGATCTCTCCCCTCGCGCCGCATCGGTGCTGGCGCGGGCCGGAACGATCGCGGTCGAGGACAGCAGGGTTACGGCCAAGCTCCTCCAGCGCATCGGCGCGAAACGACCCATGACACCCTATCATGACCATAATGCGGACAAGGTGCGTCCCGGCCTGATCGCCCGCATGGCGGTCGAACCGGTCGCGCTGGTATCCGACGCGGGCACGCCGCTGATCTCGGATCCCGGCTATAAGCTGGTCCGCGACGCGCGGGCGGCGGGCATCGCCGTCACGACCATTCCAGGTCCCTGCGCGGCGATCGCGGCGCTGACCCTTGCCGGCCTGCCGACCGACCGCTTCTTCTTCCTCGGCTTCCTGCCGTCGAAGGAAAAGGCGCGCGCCGATGCTATCGCCGAGGTGGCGCATATCAAGGCGACCCTGATCCTCTACGAATCGGGTCCGCGGCTTGGCGCGACGCTCAAGGCGCTGGCCGATGGCCTGGGCGACCGCGAGGCGGCGGTGGTCCGCGAGATCAGCAAGACCTTCGAGGAGGCGGTTTCCGCCCCACTCGCCGATCTCGCCACGCGCTATGCCGAAGTCGCGCCCCGGGGAGAGATCGTCGTCATCGTCGGCCCGCCCGGCGAGCGCGCCGCCACCACCGCCGAAGATGCCGAGGCGCTGCTCCGCGCCGCGCTCAGCCATATGTCCGCCGGCAAGGCCGCCGGAGAAGTGGCGCGCGCGACCGGGCTCAACCGGCGCGATCTCTATGCCCAGGCACTGACGATCAAGGCGCGCGATTGAGCCGCCAGCGCGCCGAACGCCAGGGGCGCAACGGAGAGGCCATCGCAGCCTGGTGGCTGCGCCTGCACGGCTGGGGTATCGTCGGTCAGCGAGTACGGACCCGACGCGGCGAGGTGGACATCATCGCCCGGCGCGGAAGCACGCTCGCTTTCGTCGAGGTGAAGACCCGCGCCGACGCGGCCGGACTGGGAAGCGCGATCGACGAATATCGCCTCCGCCGCGTGATCGACGCCGCGCGCTCGCTGCTGCCCCGCTATGGCAAGGGCGCGGAGGCGATACGGATCGACGTGATGCTGGTGCAGCCGTGGCGGCTGCCGGTGCATCTGAAGAATGTGTGGCATGGGTGACAATCGGCGCGACGATCCCTAGTTAGACCCCCGAAACCATCGGAGCCTGCCCCATGCCCCTCAATGTCGCCGTCCAGATGGACCCGCTGGAGACGATCAACATCGGGGGGGATTCCACCTTCGCGATCATGCTGGGCGCGCTCGCGCGCGGACACAGGCTCTGGCATTATCAGGCGGGCGACCTCTGCTATCGCGACGGCCGCGTCACAGCGCCTGCGCGGCCCATCACCAGGTTGCAGCGCGTGGCGGGGGATCATTTCGCGGTCGGCGATCCCGTGGTGCTCGATCTGGCGGACGATATCGACGTGGTGTTGATGCGGCAGGACCCGCCGTTCGACCTCGCCTATATCACCGCCACCCATCTGCTTGAACGGATCCAGCACCAGACTCTGG
>SCUQ01000176.1 GCA_004297635.1 Rhizorhabdus sp.
TGCTGCCCGAACAGCGTGCCGACTTCACCGAGATCTTCGAGATCATGGTCGGGTTGCCGGTGACGATCCGCCTGCTCGATCCGCCGCTGCACGAATTCCTCCCCCATGAGGAGGAGGAGTTCGCCGAAGTCGCGGCGGCGACCGGGATCGGCGTCGAGGCGCTCAAGCGCCGCGCCGCCGAACTGCACGAGTTCAATCCGATGCTGGGCCATCGCGGCTGCCGGCTCGGCGTCACCTATCCCGAAATCTACGAGATGCAGGCCCGCGCCATTTTCGAGGCGGCGTGCGACGTCGCGGCGAAATCGGGCAAGGCGCCGATCCCCGAGGTGATGGTGCCGCTGGTCGCCACCCGCCGCGAGCTGGAGCTGATGAAGCTGGTCATCGACAAGGCCGCGAAGACGGTATTCGCCGAAAAGGGCATGACGATCGACTATCTGGTCGGCACGATGATCGAACTGCCGCGCGCGGCGCTGAAGGCGGGCGAGATCGCCGAGGTGGGCGAGTTCTTCTCCTTCGGCACAAATGATCTCACCCAGACGACGCTGGGCGTCAGCCGCGACGATGCCGGCCGTTTCCTGACGACCTATGTCGACAAGGGCATCTACCCCAAGGACCCGTTCGTCAGCCTCGACATCGAAGGTGTCGGCGAGCTGATCGAGCTGGCCGCCGAGCGTGGCCGCAAGACGCGCCCCGACATCAAGCTGGGCATCTGCGGCGAGCATGGCGGCGACCCGGCGTCGATCGCCTTCTGCGAGGCGACCGGGCTCGATTATGTCTCGGCATCGCCTTATCGCGTGCCGATCGCGCGGCTGGCGGCGGCGCAGGCGGCGCTGAAGGCGCGGGGGTAACGGTCCATCCACGCCACCCGGCATGCTGGATCGGCGATAGCATCGCCGTTTCAGTATCGACCGGGCGGCGTGGCGGATGCCGAAACAGGTTCAGCATGACGATGGGGAGCGTTAGGGAAGGCCATGTCCACCCTATCGCCCACCGCCCCGGCCAACCGGATCGACTCGATTGACGCGCTCCGGGGGATCGCGCTGTGCGGCATCCTGTTGATCAACATCTTCGACATGGGCGGCCCGATCGCGATGGACCGGCCGCTCGGCCCGCCGGCGATCGCCGATCCCGACTGGCAGGTCTGGGGTTTCGCCCAGATCTTCATCACCGGGACGATGCGCGGGCTGTTCTCGCTGCTGTTCGGGGTCGGCCTGCTGCTGTTCGTGGGCGACGATGACGGTGCGGATCGTTCCCGCCGCTATCTGCGCCGGCTGATGATCCTGTTCCTGTTCGGCGTGGTCGATTCGACCCTGCTGCTATGGCCGGGTGACATATTGATCATCTATGCCTTTGCCGGTGCGCTGGCGCTGATCCTGCATCCGTTCAAACCCTATCAGCTCGGGGCGGCGGCCGCGGTGATCCTGATGATGCTGTCGGCCTGGGGGGCGCATGAGGCGGGGGCGATCACCCCGGCCGACACCGTCTACAGCGCCGAAATGCTGGCGCGCGAGGGCGCGGCGCGGCTGGGCAGCTATTGGCAGGCGTTCGACTATCTGAGCTGGGTGTCCTGGCAGTGGACGGTCAACGCGCTCACCTATCGCTGGGTCGCCGACGCGCTGGCGTTCATGCTGGTCGGCATGGCGCTGCACAGGCTCGGTTTCTTCGGCGCGGGGCGCAGCGAGCGCACGCTCCGGCGCGTGATGGCGGCCGGCTATGCGGCCGGTATCGCGCTGCGGCTGCTGCACATGACACTGGTCTGGCACAATGCGGGCGCACCGACGATGCTGGCGGGCCTGATCGACCAGCCAGGGCGGCTGGCGATGACCCTCGGCCATGTCGGCCTGTTCCTGCTGCTCTGGCGACACGGCGCCTGGCCGGGTGCCATGGCGCGGTTTGCGGACATGGGGCGAATGGCGCTGACCCTCTATCTCGGACAGAGCCTGATGGGCGCCTTGATCTTCTCGGGCTTCGGGCTGGGTCTGTGGAACAGCCTGTCCTGGCCGGCGCTCTGGCTGGTCGCGCTGGCGATCCTCGCGGTCCAGGCGCTATTCGCCCGCGCCTGGCTCCGGCGCTTCCGCTATGGGCCTATCGAATGGCTCTGGCGCTGGGGGACCTACGGCAAACGACCGTAGCTATTGCTCTCTTGCCGCGCGCCACGGCGACCGGAAATGGCTCAGGCTACGGTTTCC
>SCUQ01000177.1 GCA_004297635.1 Rhizorhabdus sp.
ATGAAGGCGACCGCCGCCTTGAGCATCGCGAGGCGCGTCTCGCCGCGCGACAGCCAGTGGTCCTCGCCGGGAAGCTTGACGAACTCGACCGGCTTGCCCGCGCGGGTGAGCGCGGCGGCCATGTCGCTGCTCTGGTCGAACGGCACGACGATGTCGTCCACGCCGTGGATCAGCAGCACCGGCGCGTCCGCCTTGGCGGCGAGATTGACCGGGGAAATCGCGGCATAGTCGCGGCCCGTGCCGATCTGCTGATGATAATAGCGGTTCAGGAAGGAATTACCGCCCGATTCGCGCCATTTGGTGGCAACCAGCTTCGCGACATTCCCCACGCCCGCCACCGAAACGGCGCAGCGATAGATGTTCTGCTGCAAGGTGACACCCGCCAGCGCGGCATAGCCGCCATAGCTGCCGCCCATGATGCAGGCCCGCTTCGGATCGACGATGCCTTCCTTCGCCAGCGCGGTCAGGCCATCGGAGATATCGGTCTGCATCTTCCGGCCCCATTCACCCCAGCCGGCCTGCTCGAACGCGCGGCCGAAGCCGGTCGATCCCCGGAAATTGGGCTGGAACACCGCATAGCCGCGCGATGCCAACGCCTGCGCCCACCAGTCGAACATCGGCTCGTCCTGCGATCGTGGGCCGCCATGCGGCAGCAGGATCACCGGCAGATTCTTCGCGGGCCTGCCTGGCGGAAGGGTCAGCACGCCCGACATGTCCAGGCCGTCGGCCGCGCTATAGGCGAAGGTCCGGATCGGGCCGACATCGGCCGGATCGATCGCATAGGCGACGCTGACCACATCGGCGGTCCGCTTCGTCCGGTCCACCTGCCACCAGGTTCCCGGATCGCCCTGCCCGGTGGTGAACACCAGCAGCCGGTCGAACGCCTGATTCCATCCGGAGAGGCCGACCGTGAGGTTGGGAAAGGCTTTGCCGGTCGCGGTGACGATCTTGTCCTGTTGCGGATCGAGCATGTGAATCCGGCGGTCGCCGCTGCTCACATAACCGATGAACTGCCGGCTCCGGGGATCGATGATATAGTCGTTGATGCCCTCGTCGGAGAGGAATTCCTTGCCCGGAGAGCCGTCGAGCGGCTGTTCGATCAACATCCCCTCATCGGTATCGTCCTTGCGCGTCCAGTAGATCAGGCTGTTGGGTTTCGGACCGAGGCTGATCAGGTCGATCGACCCCGACGGCGATTTTCCGGACACGAGCACCCGGCCATTGGCATTCCTGATGATCCAGTCACCCAGCGAGGATGTCGTGTCGAGCATCGCGACGATCTGGCCGTCGGGGCCGAGCAGCCAGTCGCGATAGGCATTGTCGGGCTGGCGCGCGATCGGTGCCTTGGCCTTCGTCAGAAGATCGACCCGAAAGAGGGTCGGCCGGCCATCATTGACCTGCACGCTCGCCCGGTCGAGCCTGGTGGCGATGCCGCCGAAATAGCCGAAGCGGTCATTGGCGCCCGACATGCCGTAGATGCCACGCACCCCCGCGAACACCTCCTTGTCGCGCTCGAACACCGCCCACACCGGCGCCTTGTCCACCGGGATCACGATCACCGAGGTCATCTCGGAACGGCTCCCGGTGAACTCCACCGCGAGCGAGAAAGTCCGGCTGACCTGCATCAGCACATTCTCGTCACCCGCCCAGCGCAGACTGCGGACCTTCTGGTCCCCGAACGGCTGCGACAGGATGACCTTGCCGTCTTCCAGCACGATCAGGCGGCGTTGATCCTTGACCGTCGCGACCAGCGCGATGCGCTTGCCCGATAGCGACATCGCCACCATCTCGGTCTCGGGCAGCCGGCCATAGACGTCGAGCGGCGGAGCCGCCGTGGCCGGCGCGGCGGCAATGGCTGCGCCCAGCATCAGCAACGCGGCACGCAATATTCGCGAAACGATCATGGCCTTCCCCCTTGCCGCTACGTCCAGCATGGCCGGCGGCAGGGGATCAACCCCGATTCACACCATTTTGGATAAAAGTCGCGCTATTCCGCGGCTTCGGGCAGCGCGGCGGCGGTGGTCCATCCGAGCCGGGGAATGTTGATCGATCGCTTGCCCGACAGGTCGGTGCGCAGCACGAAGATGCCCTGCTCCTCCATATTGGCGATCAGGCGGCGGACCCGGCCCAGCGAATGGGTGCCATAGACCCGGGCGAGCGCGGCGTCGGATGGCGCTTCCAGCCCGTCGCGCGCGGCGCGGGCGACGAGCAGGAAGGGGGCGAGCATATCCTCGGGCAGCGAGGCGCCGATCGCCATCGCGTCGAGCCAGCCCTCGTCGAGCTCGCCATGCAGCCCGGCGCGCGCCATGGCGAGGCGGCGGCGGAAGCCGGCGAGGTCGAGCCCGGCATGGCCAAGCCGCTGCATCCGGCAGCGCACGCCGAAATCCTGGAAGAGGATCGCGGGCGCGCGATAGGTCGCCTCGGGATCGTCGACCATCTCGCGCAGCACCGCCTCGATCACCGCCTCGCGCTCCTCGTCGGGCAGCGCGGGCGTGTTCGATGGTGCAGCCGTCGGGGTGAGCGCCGGCCCGCTGCGGCTGATCGCGCGCAGCAGGTCGTCGCTGGTCGGCACCGGGGCCCGCGGGGGCGGCGGCGGCGGCGGGGCATCGTTGCCGGGGGCGAAGAGCAGCCCCTGCAGATCCTCGGGCGCCGCAGAGGGTAGCGGTACCAGCTTGGGGCTGCCGCTGCGCGCCGAGGTCTCGACCGCACCCACCGTCACCGCGATCGGGCGGCGCGATACCGCCGGGCCGAGGGCCAGGAACTGGCCGCGCGGCAGATCGCGGATCTGCTCGGCCTGGCGCCGGTCCATGCCCAGCAGGTCGGCGGCGCGCGCCATGTCGATGTCGAGGAAGGTGCGCCCCATCATGAAGTTGGAGGCTTCGGCCGCGACATTCTTCGCCAGCTTGGCGAGGCGCTGGGTGGCGATCACCCCGGCCAGGCCGCGCTTGCGGCCGCGGCACATCAAATTGGTCATCGCCCCCAGCGAGGAACGGCGCGCCTCGTCGGACACCTCGCCGGCGACGGCGGGCGCGAACAGCTGCGCCTCGTCGACCACGACCAGCGCCGGATACCAATGCTCGCGCGGGGCATCGAACAGTGCCGCCAGGAAGGTGGCGGCACAGCGCATCTGCTGCTCGATCTCCAGCTCGTCGAGCGCCAGCACCACCGAGACGCGATGCTCGCGGATGCGGGTCGCGAGGCGGGTTATCTCGGCCTCGCTATGGTCGAAGGCCTGGATCACGACATGGCCGAAGCGATCGGCCAGGGTGACGAAATCGCCCTCCGGATCGACCACCACCTGCTGCACCACGCCCGCCGACCCTTCGAGCAGCCGGCGCAGCAGATGCGACTTCCCCGATCCCGAATTGCCCTGGACGAGCAGACGGGTCGCGAGCAGCTCCTCGATGTCGAAATGGACCGATTGGCCCGGGCCGCTGGTGCCGATGTCGATTCGTGCGGTCACGCGCGGGTTTCTGGCGGATGGGAGGGCTCCGGGGCAAGCCCCCGGCGCAGAAAGCTGTGGATGATTCGGCTCGGAAAAGGC
>SCUQ01000178.1 GCA_004297635.1 Rhizorhabdus sp.
CCGATGTCTCCCCCGAGGAGAAGACCGCGAAAGTGGGTGAGGTTTTTCGCAGCGTCGCGAGCCGCTACGACCTGATGAACGATGCCATGTCAGGCGGCCTGCACCGGCTGTGGAAGGACCGCTTCGTCCGCCGGGTGAAGCCCCGCGCGGGCGAGACGATCCTCGACATGGCCGGCGGCACCGGCGACATCGCCTTTCGCCTCGCGCGCTCGGGCGCCAGCGTCACCGTGTCCGACATCAACGCCGCGATGCTGGAGGTCGGCAAGGAGCGCGCAGCGAAGAAGCATATCGAAGGCCTCAGCTGGTCCGAACAGAATGCCGAGACCCTGAGCTTCGAATCGAACCGGTTCGATGCCTATACGATCGCTTTCGGCATCCGCAACGTCACCCACCGCGCGCAGGCGCTGGCCGAGGCCTATCGCGTGCTGAAGCGCGGCGGCCGTTTCTACTGCCTGGAATTTTCGACCACGCTGTGGCCCGGCTTCAAGGAAGCCTATGACGCGTATTCGCATCGCGTCGTCCCGAAGCTGGGCAAACTGCTGGCCGGTGACGAGGAAAGCTATCGCTACCTGATCGAATCGATCCGCCGTTTCCCGACGATGGAGAATTTCCGCGCCGAGATCGCCGCCGCCGGCTTCGTCCAGGCGAAGGTCGAACCGATGCTCGGCGGGCTCGTCGCGATCCATAGCGGCTGGAAGATTTGACCCACAGCGTCGTCCACGTCTGGCGCCTGCTGCGATGGGGCCGCACGCTCGCGCGCCATGGCGCGCTGCGCGGCATCGAGCGCGACCCGCTGACCCCGGCACCGGTCCGCCGGCTGGTCAGGATCGCCCGCTTCGGCGCCCGCATCCCGAAGACACCGGCCTATGCCGACGCATTCGAAGCGCTTGGGCCGGCCGCGATCAAGCTGGGTCAGGCGCTGGCCACCCGTCCCGATCTGGTCGGTGAGCAGGCTGCGGCCGAGCTGTTCCGGTTGCAGGATGCGCTTGCCCCCGTCGCCTTCCCCGCCATCCGGGCCGCGATCGAGGCCAGCCTTGAAAAGCCGATCGGGGAGATCTTTGCGTCGATCGAGGAACAGCCCGTCGGCGCCGCCTCGATCGCACAGGTCCACCGCGCCGTGACGCCGGACGGCCGCACCGTCGCGGTCAAGGTGCTCAGGCCCGGCGTCGAGGAAGAGTTCGCCCGCGCCATCGAGACCTATGAATGGGCCGCGGCGCAGGCCGAGATGATCGGCGGCGAGTTCGCCCGGCTGCGCCCGCGCCTCGTCATCGCGACCTTCAAGCAATGGACCGCGCGCGAACTGGATCTGCGCCGCGAAGCCGCTTCGGCGTCGGAGCTGGCCGAGAATATGGCGGCGATACCCGGCTTCGTCGTTCCTGCGATCGACTGGAGCCGTACCGCCCGCCGCGTCATGACGATGGAATGGATCGACGGCGTCAAGCTCGCCGACCGCGCCGCGCTCATGAAGGCCGGGCATGACGGCAAGGCACTCGGTGCCCGGCTCGTACAGGCCTTTCTGCGCCAGGCGATCGTCGATGGCTTCTTTCATGCCGATCTTCACCAGGGCAATCTCTTCGCGCTGCCCGACGGGCGGATCGCCGCGATCGACTTCGGCATCATGGGCCGGATCGACCGGCGCGCGCGGCTCTGGCTGGCGGAGATCCTGCACGGCCTGATCACCGGCAATTACAAGCGGGTCGCGGAGATCCATTTCGAGGCCGGCTATGTGCCGGCGCACCATAATATCGGCGAGTTCACCACCGCGCTGCGCGCCGTCGGCGAACCGATCCGCGGGCTGCCCGCCAAGGATATCTCGATCGGCCAGATGCTAGACGGCCTGTTCGCGATCACACGCGACTTCGACATGCAGACCCAGCCGCACCTGCTGCTGCTGCAGAAGACGATGGTGATGGTCGAAGGGGTCGCGACCAGCCTCGATCCCGATCTGAACATGTGGGACACCTCCGGCCCCTTCGTGAAGGAGTGGCTGCGCTCGGAGCTCGGCCCCGAGGCCTGGCTCGCCGACCGCATCGTCGACGACCTGCGCACCCTCACCCGCCTGCCCGATCTGCTGCGCCGCATCGAAGCGCAGTTCCCGGCTCCCGGCGCGGCGCCGCCCCCGCCGCCGCTGCCGGAAGTCGCGCTGATCCGGATCAATTCCGGGTGGCGCTATGCTGCCGTGGCGATCATCGCGGCTGCGGCTGGCGTCGCGGCGGCGGTCACACTATCATAAGCTGATGATAAAGGACGACGCTCGTAGTCGCCTGGAGGCACATGAAGCCGGGCTCAGGCAGGCCGGGTCGCGCTCGCCCCTCTTGTGCGGATTGACCAGGGATTCTTCCACGGCTCCCGTGGAAAGTCGCATCGAATTCGAGCGGCTGATCAGATGATCGCCCCCCGCATCCTCCTCATCATCGGCGGTGGCATCGCCGCCTATAAGGCGTGCGAACTGGTGCGGCTCATCCGCAAGGGCGGCGGCAGCGTGCGCTGCGTGCTGACCCAGGGCGCCCAGCATTTCGTCACCCCGATGAGCCTCGCCGCGCTCAGCGAGCAGGAGGTCCACACCAGCCTGTGGGACCTGAAGAACGAGACCGAGATGGGCCATATCCAGCTCAGCCGCGAAGCCGATCTGGTGGTCGTCTGCCCCGCCACCGCCGACCTGATGGCGAAGATGGCGGCCGGGATCGCCGACGATCTCGCCACCACCCTGCTGCTTGCGACCGACAAGCCGGTGCTTGCGGTACCGGCGATGAACGTGCGGATGTGGCTTCACCCCGCCACCCAGCGCAATGTCGCGCGGCTCCGCGAGGACGGCGTGATCGTGCTCGATCCCGATGAGGGCGCGATGGCCTGCGGCGAATTCGGCCCAGGTCGCCTGCCCGAGCCACCCTTCATCTGGAGCGAGATAGAGAAGCTGCTCGATCGTCCGCGCATCGCCCCCGCCGCCGGCATCAAGGGCGGCGCGCTGGCCGGTCGCCATGTCGTCGTGACGGCTGGGCCGACACATGAACCGATCGATCCGGTACGCTACATCGCCAACCGCTCCTCGGGAAAGCAGGGCTACGCGATCGCGGGCGCGCTGGCGGCGCTGGGCGCGCGGGTGACGCTGATATCGGGTCCCGTCGGCCTGCCCACCCCGGCGGCCGTCCACCGCGTCGACGTCGAAAGCGCACGCGACATGGCAGCGGCGGTCGAAGCCGCCCTGCCCGCCGACATCGCTGTGATGGTCGCCGCGGTCGCCGACTGGCGCGCGGACACCGCCACCGGGCAGAAGATCAAGAAGGACGGATCCGGCGCGCCGCCGAGTCTGGCGCTGACCGAGAATCCCGATATTCTCGCCGGCCTCGCAACGAATCCGCGCCGGCCGCGCCTGCTGATCGGATTTGCCGCCGAGACCGAGAAGGTGATCGACCATGCCGTCGCCAAGCGCGCCCGGAAGGGCGCCGACTGGATCGTCGCCAACGACGTGTCCGGGGATGTGATGGGCGGCGACAGCAACAGCATCCATATCGTCACCCCCGACGGGGTCGAAAGCTGGGAAACCATGCCTAAGGCCGATGTCGCACACCGCCTCGCCGCAAGGATCGCCGATGAGTTCGCCTGAGATTTCGATTCGCCTGAAACGCCTCGATCATGGTGCCGGACTCCCCCTTCCCGCTTATGCGACCGCCCATGCCGCCGGGCTCGACGTCGTCGCGGCCGAGGATGTGACCCTGGCACCGGGCGCCCGCCATGCGGTGGCCACCGGCTTCGCGATCGCCATCCCGGAAGGCTATGAGGTACAGGTGCGCCCGCGATCGGGGCTCGCCCTGAAGAATGGCATTACCTGCCTCAACACCCCCGGCACGATCGATGCCGATTATCGCGGCGAGGTGAAGGTCATCCTCGCCAATCTCGGAGCCGAACCGTTCGACGTGAAGCGCGGTGAGCGGATCGCGCAGCTCGTCCCTGCCGCCGTCCAGCGTGCCGCCTTCGCGGAGGTAGAGGAACTGGACGAGACAGCGCGCGGCGCCGGCGGATTCGGATCGACGGGGCGCTGAGTGACGGATCGGGTTCGTGCCGGACCATCGAGCCACATGCGATATGTCCTCCGCTCCACGACTTCGCCGGGGACGAATGGCCCTTGTTGGGCTAGGTAAGACGTCATGTCCCTGACCGACACCCAGCTCGACCGCTATGCCCGCCACATCATCCTCAAGGAGATCGGCGGCGCGGGTCAGCTGGCGCTGCTCGGCGCGACCGTCGCGGTGATCGGGGCCGGTGGCATCGGCTCTCCCGCGATCC
>SCUQ01000179.1 GCA_004297635.1 Rhizorhabdus sp.
GGCCGCTTCGACGCCGCGCAATATGCCGCCTTCTTCCGGCTCAACGCCTATAGCATCGCCGGCCTGTCCTTCGTCATCGCGTGGAGCCTGGGCCGCGCGGCGATGGCCCATAAGCACCGGCGCTAGGCCCAGCCGAGCAGTCGTCCGGCCTTTGCCGTGGCACAGATAGCCTCTGCGATCGAACAGCTGCCTCGCCTCGATCAACGCACGGCGCAGGCCCGCGATGTGTGAACGTCGATGAGGTGCGCACAGAATACGCCCTCCCTCCCCTGTGCAGCTGGGGCGGGATCAGCCCTTCGGCGGTTTGCCGCGCGGGGGAGCGCCTTCAGGCCGGCCGCCGCCCTCGGGGCGCGGCTGGCGGGGGGGACGACCGCCGCGGACATGGCCGCGCGCCGGGCCGCGCGGCTCGCGCGGCGGGGTCTGGGGCGGGCGGGCGGTGCCGGCCACCTTGGGATTGAGGACGGTATAGCCTTCCGACTGCAGCCGGGTGAAGGCGGCCCGCACGCTCGTCTGGATCGATGCCTGCAGTTCGGCGGGCAGATCCTGGAAGGTGGTATTGGGATGGATCGCGGCGATATCGCGCAGCATCGCGTTGGGCAGACCCTTCGATGCGGCGCGCAGCGCGCCGAGCCCGTCGATGACCGCGCTCACGATCACATCGTGCATCACCTCGGCGGCTGGCTTGGTCACGTCGACTCTCCGGTGGTCGGCCACGGCCGATTGTCGGGTTGCTATACATTCTGCATCGCCGGACGAAAGCAAAATGCGACGGAGCCGCCTGCTTAGTCAGATCGTCGGGCAGCCCCGGCGACGACGCTGCGACTGACGGGGTCGGCAGAGGTCGTGCTGTTGCGCAATGTGACCTTGACCAGCGTGTTGGGGATCAGATTCTCCAGGTCGAGCAGCAGATCGCCTGCGGCGGTGACCTTCCAACCCTCTGCCTCGGAGGGCAGCACCACGCCGGCACGGGTCTGAACCGTGGCCAGCTGCGCGCCCTCCACCGACAGGTACATGGAGGGAGCATCGTCCTTATTGTCTTTCGACTTCGTCGCCGACACGACCAGCCGGCCCCTACCGGTGACCGGATCGGCAAGAATGGCGCTGGCGGTGGCCGCGATGGTGAAGGGCGGCGGGGCCTTGCCCGGCGATGCTTCGGCCTGCGTCACCGTGTAGATTTGGCAGCGGCCCTTATCCTGCTCCGTCGCAACACAGTTGTCCTGCTTGGTCGCCAGCCAGACGGTGAGGTCGAGTTTCGCCTTCTTGTCGATATCGAACCGCGAGAGCTTCTGGAATTTGGCAGTGATCGACTTGCCATCGGCGGGGACATTGGTTTCCGTAGCCCGCAGCGTGGTCTTGGTCGCCGCGTCGTACAGCACGACGGAGAAGGGCTGCCGAACCAGATCCTTGCCCTGGTACAGCGTGACGCTGCTGTCGCTGTCTCCGTTCAGGATCAGCGCGGTCTGAAACGGAGGCAGCGTCGGAGTGCGCTTGCGCAGCGTGATCGGGATATTGGTGAAGGCATATTGGCCGGTCGGCCGCAGCGCTTGCAGCTCTGTCCACAGCGGGGCTGCGACCATCTGATAACGCGTGCGGGCCAGCGTGAGGCAGCGCACGTCCTGATCCTCCACGAACGGGCCGACCTCGCCGCCATCCCAGCGTTCGATCGTGCCCTTGCCCGGATAGGGTCTCTTCAGTGGTTCGCGGGTCGGCGGGGGGCGGTTCTCCCGCCGTGCGCCTATCTGAGCGAGCGCGAAATCGCGGTCCTCCTTTCGCAGATAATCCTGACCTTCGAGCAGCTGGTGATAGTTGCCCCCGGTCGAACCGAAATAGGATCGCCCGAGGAGCTTCTCGAAGAAATTATTGCACGCTCCGGCCTGCGGATGGCGATTGAGCACATATGCGAAGAAGCGCTCTCGTTCCTGGCGCGACACCCATTGATACATGCGTGCGAGTTCCAGATAATTGAAATCGCCGGGGAAGGTGTCCTGGACGCGGGCGATCTGCTCGTGAAGCCGCGCCGTGCTGGGCCTATATTCAAGTGTCTTGCCCGTATCTCCGTCGCGAAACACGGTGCGCGTCACTGCGGTGAGCAGGCGTCGGCCATCTACTTCATAGCCGGAGCCGCTGGCACTGACGCAGGGCTGGTAGATCACAACCAGGGATATGAAATGATTGCGTGGCGCCATCACATGGCCGTAGCGCGGGCTCTGCACGGCGCCGAGACGCACGCGCACCGTGTCGTCGCTGAGCTTCGCGACGGTAAGCAGGCTGTTCGTGTCGCGCCCTTCGGTGCGGCGCAGCGCCTCCATCGTCCGGCCGAATTGGCCGCTTCCCCCGACATTGCCCGCCGTTCCAACCAGCGCGAGAGCCAGCTGGCGGACATTGTCGGTGGATCGCGCCGCGCGCAGTCCCTCCAGATTGTCGGTGACGATCATCGGCAATATCTGCAGCGTGGGATAGCTGCCGGCCGCGCATTTGTTCTGCCGGTTTTCGATCAGCGTGGCTGGCGAAAGCATCGGTCCGGTGCCCTTCGCCCGATAGCCCTCTTCATTCAGTTGCAGACCGAGTGAGAGGCCGGCGCGGCTCTGTTCGTCCTCGGCATGCAGCGTGATGTCGGCCTCGACATCATAGGGCATGGAGCGCGCATTGGGCATCACGGTCAGCTGGAGGCGAACGACGAAAGCCTGCGTTTCGGGGGCTGCGGCGACACTGCGGATATACCGATTGAGCAGCGCCACTTCCTGCTGGAGCGCCGTCGCGGCGAGATAGCGGAGCATCGGATCGTCGCTGAGCGCGCCCGCGCTCAGCGCGGTCAGGGCGGCGGCCCCTTGCGGGGTCATGGCAGCTGCGGTCGGCGCCGCGCCCGACTGACGGCTTTTCTTGTTCTCGGTCGTCGTCACCAGTTCACCGGTTTCGGGATCGGTGACCTCGGTCGTGGCGCGGCTGTAGCTGCTGGTGGGCAGGCCGACCTGGAGATTGGCGGTCAGGATATCAGCGAGCCGTTCGTCGAAGCTCTGCGTGGTCGGGATCGCCGCGGCGAGCGCCGTGGCACTGTCCATCTTGAACTTGGGCTCCAGATCCGACGCGATATCGGCCCATTCGATAGGGTCGCCGCTGCGCGAGATCGTCACCGACCCCACGTCGTCGGCCCATTTGACCCGTAGCCCCTGTTCAAAGGTCGGATAAGCCGCACAGCCCTGCAACGATAGCGTGCATGCCATGATCCCGACCAGCAGTCCGTGGCGGCTCCACCGCATATGCTTCCCCCTCTTTGCCCTCGCTTTCTATTTCATGGGCGCAACGGCCTGCCGCTTACGGGATTCCCCGAAGACTGGTCCGTTATGGACTTTCCGGCATTTGCGGCTCCCCCGGTCCGCCAGTGGAAAATCCGGCGCATATCGCTTATGTGGCAGCGATGAATCATCCCCAGCCCATCTCGATGTCGATCCCCGGCCATATCGATCCCGTGCCCGTGCCGCGCCCGTTCAAGCCGCGGCAGGATGGCCGGATCGACCTGCTCGGCCTGACGCGAGACGATCTGCGCATGGCGCTGGAGACCGCGCAGCTCGAGCCGAAGCAGGCCAAGCTGCGCGCCAAGCAGATCTTCCAGTGGATGTATAATCGCGGCGTCACCGATTTCGCGCTGATGACCGACATCGCCAAGGACATGCGTGGCTGGCTGGAGCAGCGCTTCGTCGTGTCGCGTCCCGAGGTCGTCGAGGCGCAGGTCTCGACCGATGGCACCCGCAAATGGCTGCTCCGCTCCGACGACGGCCAGGATTATGAAATGGTGTTCATCCCCGATGCCGATCGGGGCACGCTGTGCGTCTCCAGCCAGGTCGGCTGCACGCTCAACTGCCGCTTCTGCTACACCGGCACGATGCGGCTCGTCCGCAATCTCACCCCCGGCGAGATCGTCGGCCAGGTGATGCTGGCCCGCGATTCGCTCGGCGAATGGCCGTCGCAGCCCGAAGGGCGGATGCTCACCAACATCGTGATGATGGGAATGGGCGAGCCGCTCTACAATTTCGACAATGTCCGCGATGCGCTGAAGCTCGTCATGGACGGCGACGGGCTGGCGCTGTCGAAGCGCCGCATCACCCTGTCCACCTCGGGCGTGGTGCCGATGATGGCCCGCGCCGGCGAGGAGATCGGCGTCAACCTGGCCGTCTCGCTGCACGCCGTGACCAAGGCGGTGCGCGACGAGATCGTCCCGCTCAACCGCAAATATGGGCTGGAGGAACTGCTCCAGGCGTGCGCCGACTATCCGGGTGCCAACAATGCGCGGCGCATCACCTTCGAATATGTGATGCTCAAGGACAAGAATGACAGCGACGACGACGCCCGCGAGCTGGTCCGCCTGCTGAAGAAGTACAAGCTGCCGGCCAAGGTGAACCTGATCCCGTTCAACCCCTGGCCGGGTGCGGGCTATGAATGCTCCGATCCCGATCGGATCGCCCGCTTCTCCGACATCATCTTCAAGGCCGGCATCTCGGCCCCGGTACGCACCCCGCGCGGGCGCGACATCATGGCCGCCTGCGGGCAGCTCAAATCGGCGGCGGAGAAGAAGAGCCGCGCCGAACTCGACCGGCTGGCCGAAGAGAAGCAGGCGGCGCTGGGCTGAGCCCGCCCGTCGCTTTCCCGCCCGGGGAGCTGCGCTGTCACCGTTAAACGCGTCGCGCTAAACCCCTTGCATGGCGCGATATTTCGGGGTTGTTATGCACTGCCTTCAGGAGTGCGCCCATGTCGCTGTTCGATCGTTTCGTCGGCCATCTCTTCAAGCGTGGCGACATGACGATAATCCTGGCCGACGGAACCGTCCGGCGGTTCGGATCGCCCGATCCGGCACTCAAGCCCGTCACGATCCGCTTTCTCGACAAGGGCGTCCCCGGCTTCATCGCCACCAACCCGCATCTCCACGCCGCCGAGGCTTTCATGGACGGGCGGCTGGTGATCGAGCAGGGCGACATCCGTGATCTGGTCGACCTCGTCCGCGCCAACGGGCGGTGGGAGGAGGCGCGGGTCACGCTGCGCGGCACCCTGCGCAACCTGATCCGGGACCGGCTGCGCGCGCGGGTGCAGAGCTTCAACTGGGCGGGCCGCTCGAAGGCCAATGTCGCGCATCACTATGATCTGAACGACCGGCTGTACGATCTCTTCCTCGATGCCGACCGCCAATATAGCTGCGCCTATTTCACCGATCCCGGCAACAGCCTGGATCAGGCGCAGGCCGACAAGAAGGCGCATATCGCCGCCAAGCTCCATCTGAAGCCGGGGCTAAGGGTGCTCGACATCGGCTGCGGCTGGGGCGGGATGGCGCTCTACCTGAACCGGGTGGCCGACGTCGACGTGCTCGGCATCACCCTGTCCGAGGAGCAGCTGAAGGTCGCGCGGCGCCGCGCCGCGGAGGCGGGGGTATCGGACCGGGTGAAGTTCGAGCTGATCGATTATCGCCAGCTGGACGGGACATTCGACCGGATCGTGTCGGTCGGCATGTTCGAGCATGTCGGCGTGCCGCAATATCCCGCCTTCTTTCTGAAATGCCGCGATCTGCTCGCCATCGACGGGGTGATGCTGCTGCACACGATCGGACGGCTGGGCGGGCCGGGAAAGACCGACGCCTTCACGCTCAAATATATCTTCCCCGGCGGCTATAATCCCGCGCTGTCGGAGATCACCGGCGCGAGCGAGCAGGCGCGGATGATGGTGTCCGATGTCGAGACGCTGCGCATCCATTATGCGCTGACGCTCGATCGCTGGTACGACCGGACGATGGCGGCGAAGGATGCGATCGTCGCGCTCTATGACGAGCGGTTTTTCCGGATGTGGACCTTCTACCTGGCCGGCGCGCGGGCCGCCTTCCTCCATGGCAATCTGTGCAACTATCAGATCCAATATGTCCGCGACCGCCGCGCCCTGCCGATCACGCGCGACTATATGGGCGAGGCGGAGCGCCGGCTCGCCGAACCGCCGCTTTCCTGACGGGGAACCGCGTCCGGCGCCTTGGGGTCAGACCAGGGTGCGGATGAAGGCGCGCACCGAATCCGCGATCTCGGGCCGCTCCAGCGCCAGCGCGATATTGGCCTGGATGAAGCCGGCATTGTCGCCGCAGTCATGCCGCTCGCCATCGAAGGTAAGCGCGTGGAAGGGCTGCACGCCGACCAGCTTGGCCATCGCGTCGGTCAGCTGGATTTCCCCGCCGGCGCCGCGCTCGCCCTTGTCGAGCAGCGCGAAGATCTCGGGCTGGAGGATGTAGCGGCCGACGATGGCGAGCCGCGAGGGGGCGGACCCCGCCGCCGGCTTTTCCACCATCCGGCGCACCTCGGTCACCGCACCTTCGGCCAGGCCGGGATCGACGATGCCATATTTGTGGGTCTGGTCTTCGGGCACCTCGAGCACCGCCACGACATTGCCGCCCTTGGCGTCATAGGTGCCCATCATCTGCTTCAGGCAGGGGGCGGCCGGGTTCCACAGCAGCTCGTCGGG
>SCUQ01000616.1 GCA_004297635.1 Rhizorhabdus sp.
GATCTCTCGTCGTTAACTTCGATTTTGTGACCACGCGATTTGTCGCCGATGCTCCACGACACGCCGAATTGTATCGCGGTGAGTCCTGTTCTTTTTCACAGGCGTTCCACAGTCTTCCCCGCTCTTTCCGCCGACTTTCCCACTGCGCGCGAACCAGGCGCGTCACCGGTGTGCCTTTGGCGATAATCCCCATCTTGCTCGCGCCTATGGGCGGGCGGCGACTGGCCAACTAGGGCCGGCGCTTGCCCAGGCGATAGTAGCGCTGGCGGAGGGGGCTCCCACGCCGGGTCACCCTGCCCTGCCCGGCAGGTCCTGCTCGCTGCATGGTCTCGAGCGCGCGGCGCAGGCCATGGATCTGGTCGAGCAGGTGGAGAACGATCTCGATCCCTTCGTCGTTGATCCCGAAATCGCCTTCCAGCTGATGAATGAGCCGTGCTCTGGCGGCATCCATTTCCGAGAGCTGCAACGTGCTGGAGTGCTCGGCGACCAGCCATTCGCGCTCGATCCAGGTCGTCAGAACCTTCCGTGCGATACCCGTGCGCTGCACGAAGTCGTCCAGGTCGATCATCGGCTTGTCTCCCGCGGATTATATGCCCTGCCCGCCTCCCAGCTTTTCACGAAGGCTTCGAGCTCCGGATCGGTCGGCTTGGGCAGTACGATCTTGAGCCTGACCAGTTCGTCGCCGCGGCCGCCGCCTGCACGCGGGGCCCCCTGCCCCTTCAGCCGCAATGTGCTGCCGCTGTTCGAACCGGCCGGCACCGTCATCGACACCTGGCCCGTCGGTGTCGCGACCTGAATCTTGCCGCCGAGCACCGCTTCGCTCAGCGAGATCGGAACCTCGAGAACGAGATCATCGCCTTCTCGCGCAAATCGCGGATCGGGCAGAACCTCGAGCATGATGTAGGCGTCACCGGGGCCGCCGCTGCCAAAGCCCATCCCGCCCTTGCCCTTGAGGCGCAATGTCTGGCCATCGACGACCCCGGCGGGAATCTTGACGTCGAGCGTACCACCACCCGGCAGGGTCAGTCGCTGTTCGCCGCCCGTGATCGCCTGCGCCAAGGTTAGACCCAGGCGGAACTGGAGATCCTCGCCGCGCCGATTGGGCTGCCCTCTCCCGCGTTGCCGGAACAAGTCGGCGAACAGGTCCTCGTCGAAATCCGCAAAGCCGCCGCTATTGGCATATCGGCCGTAATCGTTGCTGGCATAGTCCCGGTAATAGCCCTGCGGCGGTCGCTCGGCGCCGGTCTCGTCGATCTCGCCGGCGTCGAAGCGACGCCGCTTTTCGGGATCGCGAAGGAGATCATAGGCTCCCGCGACGGCCTTGAACTTGTCTTCAGCCGTCCGGTCGCCAGGATTGAGATCGGGATGGAGGGTCTTGGCGAGCTTTCGGTAGGCCTTCTGAATTTCATCCGCCGAGGCTGTCGGCGATACCTCCAAGACCTCATAAGGACTGCTCAACGTCGTGCCCTCGCTCCTGTATCATTGGCCCAGCGCGGTATAGCCGCGCTCATCCAATTTTGTTGCGGTCGGGACAAAAACAAGATTTCGGTTGGGGCTGGCAGCACGATTTTCTTCTGGCTCCGTGCCGCCGTCAGGGCCGCCGGCAAACGAGCGCTGACACTCAGTCCAACCTCTAATCTGCATCAACCCAAGCGGCGAGCCACCACCAGGACAATGGTCAGAACCGTGAAAGACAGGACGAGACTGCCAAGGACGTAGCCTGTCGCCGCTACCGGTTCGCCGCGTTCCCACAGGCTGTACGCGTCAAGGCTGAACGTCGACCAGGTGGTGAAGCCGCCGATGACACCGGTGGTCAGGAAGACCCGCAACTCATGGCTGGTTCCCGAGCGCATCGACAGCACTCCGACGACCAACCCCATCAGCGCCGAGCCGAAGACATTTATGGCCAGCGTTCCATAGGGAAAGCTCGGTCCGAGCAGTCGGAGCAATAAGAGACCTACGAGATGGCGTAGCGCGCCACCCATCCCTGAACCCATGAACACGATGAAGAACAAACGCATGATTCCTCCTTCGCCAGATGGCGCCGGTAGGAATCATCGTCCCGTGCGAGGGCGGTTCGGCGATGTGCCAGGCAGGAATCCATTGCCTCCCGCAACATTTAGGCCTGACGATTTAGACGGTCAATGATAGCCGGAACGAGGCGACCGGCGGCGCTCGCTGCCCATGCCCCGGCTGGCGGGTCCTAGCCCAACCCAGGCGCGCCGCCTCTGCCGCTCGTGACCAGGCCGGACGACGACGCCGAGCGGCCTTCAGGCCTGTCCAACTCACGGCGCGCCAGCGTCATGGCAACGACCACGCCCGCCGCGAACAGCGCGCCTTCGACGAACGCGCAGGCCGTCTCGGCCACCGGACCAAGACCCTGTTCACCGAACAGGCCGCCGATCTGCGCAAGGCCGATCCGCGATTGCGGGAATGTCTGGACGAGTTGCTCGAAACTCCCGGCCATGAGATGTCCGCCAAGAAGAACGACAACGCTGCCCGCCGCACCGCCGCAAAGCGCCGCGCGCGCTGCGACAGAGCGAAGGGAACGATCAAAGCTGCCCATGCCGGACAGGGTCGCGCCAAGACCCACCCCGGCCCCCAGGAAAAGCCCTTCGAGCCCGCCGGTAATCGCAGCCGGCGACTGGCCGAACAGGAGATTGAACGCGTCGATCCCGAGCAACTTCACGACGGCGCCGACGATCATTCCGCCCGCAGCGCCGCCGAGAGTGAGCCATGGGCGTTTGCCTGCGGCCTCGGCCCAAGCGATCCCCAGGCTGACACCCGCACCGCCCACGAGCGCCACCGCCAGGGTTAGCCAGAGCAACACGAAGACGGAGGACGCGGCGCCGCCTCCGCCTGGGAGCGGCGGCGTCGCGGCGACAAACCCATAGGCGAGCCCGCCGATCAATCCGGCGCCCCCAGCACCCAGCGTCCCGGCTCCCGCCATCATCGCCATGCGGCGGAGCGCCGAGGGCGGGGCCGGTGGGGGAAGCGTGTGGGGGGCCGCATCTTCGGCCGGGGCAGAGCTTTCGCGCCAGTCGACCTCGGCAATGAAGCGGTAGCCGTGCTTGGGCACCGTCTCGATGAAATGCGGACGGCTCGCATCGTCACCCAGACGCTGGCGAAGGAGCCGGATGCACTGGGTCAGCGCCTCGTCGGTGACAGGCACATCTTTCCAGACTTCACTTAGAAAACGGTCCTTGCCGACGAGCGACCCGGCATTGCGCACGAGAAGCGCCAGTGCGTCGAGATAGCGCGCGTTGAGGTCGACCGGAACGCCGTCACGCAGCAGGCGCCGATCCTCGGGATCGAGGACGAACTGGCCGAAATGATATCCACGCGGCGACACTTTTCAGCAAAACCTCATATGCTTCTCATGACGCTCATCGGTCTTTCCGGGACCCTGATGATCTCATCTCGAATGGAGCGATATCATGGATGATCATCGGAACGATAGTTACGCAGCACCAGACAATGGCAGGCTCAAGCAGGCGCTCAACCCGTGGCGGATCTCGGCCTGGGGGCTCGCGTTGCTCCTGCTCGTGCTCCCCGCCATCGCGATGCACTACACCCCGCAGGTGCGCTGGGACGAAACCGACTTCCTCGTCATGGGCCTCATGCTTGGCGGAACGGGGCTCGCCGCCGAATGGCTGGTCCGGCGCTCGCCCAATCCATGGTACCGCGCGGCGAGTGTGGTATCGGTCCTCACCGTTTTCCTGACGATCTGGGCAAATCTCGCGGTCGGCATGATCGGGTCGGAAGACAATCCCTTCAACCTCCTCTTCGCGGGCGTGCCCATCATCGCCTTCATCGGCTCGGCGATGGCGCGCTTCAAGCCGCTGGGCATGGCGATCTCCCATGGCGCGGCTGCCGCTGCCCAGGCAGGCATCGCGGCGATGGGCGCACAGATTGATGCACGCGGCGGAACATTCAGCGCCCTGTTCGCCGGCCTCTGGCTTATCGCCGCGGTCCTCTATTGGCTGGCAGCCTCGAGGGCCGAGGGCGCCTCGAAATCGTCGCGGTAGCCCTTGATCACAGTGGTCGGCGCTTGCTCTTCGCGCCGCGGTCCTGCGGCGAACTGTCCGCCTCATCGCTGCGCAAGTATCGGCGCGGCTGAAAGCCTGTTGACGCCCTGACCGATGATGCCCACCCCTGGATGCAACGCTGCCCCGCCCCACATGCGAACTGGAGACGTGACATGAACCTTGCCGATCTGCTTCCCGAAGGAAGCCTCGACGCCTTGACCCAGCAACTTGGCATTTCACGCGAAGATGCCGAACGCGGGGCGCAGGCTCTTCTTCCCTCGCTCATCGGCGGTATTAACGGCAAGACAGCGGCCCCGGTTGAACCGGCGGGTCTCGCGGCGCAGGTCCAGGCGCTGGGCGGCTCGGAGCTCATCGATAATGTCGTCGGCTCCAACCCCACTGACACCGGCCTTGGCAATCAACTGCTGGCGAGCCTGTTCGGCTCGAAGGACGTCAGCCGGGAGGTCGCCGGGCAAGCATCGCAAGCCACTGGCCTCGATCCCGCGATCCTCAAGAAGATGCTCCCTATCCTCGCGATGCTCGTCGCGGGGCACCTCGCCAAGCGCTCCGGGGGGGGGCAGCAGGGCGGACTGGAATCCATTCTCGGCAGCATCGCCGGTGCGCTCGCCGGTAGCGGCGGGTCCGCCGGAAGCGCCGCGTCAGCCGGCGGACTCGGCGGCATATTGGGATCGATCCTGGGCGGCCGTTGACCGCCCTCCCTTTCAACCGACTTTGGGGCAGGCCGGCTTATGGACGACCGCGCGCAGATCGAGCATGCCGAAGGCCGGCTTCGCGCGGCGATGCTCGCCAGCGATGTTGCGACCCTCGATGCCCTGCTCAGCCCCGATCTGATTTTTACCAACCAGGTCGGCGCGCGGCTCGACAAGGGCGATGATCTCGGCGCTCACCAGTCCGGCCTGCTTCGCATCGAACAACTGGACCCCATCGAGCCACCCCTCATTCGCCTCCTGGGCGACAGCGCGATGGTCTGCGTCACGGTCCAGTTGTCGGGATCCTACGACGCGCAACCTTTCAGCGGCACCTTCGCCTATACGCGCTGCTGGCACCGGCTGCCGGGCGATCAGTGGCGCATCGAGGCGGCCCATTGCTCGCCCGTGGTTCGGCCATGATCGTTCCGCAGGATCGGCGCGGTCGTTGACCGGCCGACCGCTTCCCTCGCGCTCCTAAGCTCGCAAGGCCACGGTCTGGAAGGCGCTCGCGGCTTGCGGACGCCCGAACAGCCAGCCCTGCAAGCGTCCGCAGCCCGCGAGGCGCGCAAGCTGCGCCTGTCCCGGTGTCTCGATCCCTTCGGCACAGACTTCAAGATGATAGGCCTTCGCCAAGCCGACGATGGAGATCAGCACCTCTCGCATGTCAGGCTGCGATTCCAGCGGAGCAAGGAACGACCTGTCGATCTTGAGCCGGTCGATCGTGAGTTGCTGTAGATAGGCAATGCTCGCGAACCCCGTGCCAAAGTCGTCGAGCGCCATGCGGATACCGAGTGAGCGCAGCCGGTCGATCACCGCTGCGGCGACCTGGGGACGGCGCAGCAGCAAGCTTTCCGTGATTTCCAGCTCCAGCCGCTCGGGAGGAAACCCGGTCCGTTCCAGGACCTGCTGAACCTCGTCGTAGAGATTGCCATCCCAGAATTGCGCCGGCGACAGGTTGACGGCCAGATCGAGCCCGGTCTCGCGCATTTCCCGGCAGGCATGGAGAAGCACCTGGCGGCCGATCGCGTTGATCAGCCCGCTGATCTCGGCGATCGGAATGAACACGTCGGGCGGAACATCGCCATGGACAGGATGAGACCAGCGCGCCAGCGCCTCGACGGCGACGACTTCACCCGACTGCGCATCCACGATCGGCTGATAGCGGACATAAATCTCTTCGTCCTCGACCGCGCGCTTGAGATCCTGCTCGAGCCGCTGGCGCCGTTCATGGCTTTCGTCGAGCGAGGGGTGGTAAACCCGGGCGCAGTGCCTGCCCGCATCCTTGGCGGCATACATGGCGACGTCCGCCTTGCGAATGAGCTCTTCCGCGCCGTCGCAGGATGTGTCGGTCTCGAAATAACCGATGCTGGTCCCGATCGTGATGCTGTAGGCGCCAACCTTGAACGGCGTCGAGAACGCTTCGAGAATGGCCTCGCATGTCGCGGCCGCCACGGCAGGCGATGGCGATCCCAATAGAACGGCAAACTCGTCGCCGCCCGCGCGCGCGATGAAGGCCTCTCCCGCCGCGGCCTTCAGGCGACCGGCGGCTTCCTTGAGCAGGAGATCGCCGGCACTATGGCCGTAGACATCATTGGCGTCCTTG
>SCUQ01000180.1 GCA_004297635.1 Rhizorhabdus sp.
CTTCGCGGTCGACCGCCAGCGCCGATCCCGCCGGCACCCGATGGGCATCGGCGGTCCTGAGGATCAGCGACCCCAGCGCCCGCATCTCGGCATGGAGCAGCCCCACGGCATTATGCGGATCGTCCGATCGGAAGCTGTTCGAACAGACCAGCTCGCCAAGGCTGTCGGTCTGGTGGGCCGGCGTGGCTTCGACGCCGCGCATCTCCGACAGGCGCACCCTGATGCCGGCCTCGGCCAGCTGCCACGCGGCTTCCGATCCGGCCAGCCCGCCGCCGATGATGTGTATCTGATGCGTCATGCGTGGCGCTTTAGGCCGGACCGCGATCAAGTAAAAGCCCGCGCCGCCAAGGCGGCGGTGCGATCACTCAACCGCTTCGAGCCCCAGCCAGCGCGCCATCTCGGTCAGTTCCTGCGCCAGTTCGCCGCGGGTGTCGGCCGGCGCGCCGGTTTCCAGGTGCGTCGATTGGACGCGCAGCACCGATGCCTGCCGATCAGCCTTGAGGTCGACCCGCGCGACGAGCCGGTCGCCGAGCAGGAAAGGCAGGACATAATAGCCATATTGGCGCTTTTTGGCCGGGGTGTAGATCTCGATGCGATAGCGGAAATCGAACAGGCGTTCGGTCCGCGCCCGTTCCCAGATCAGCGGATCGAACGGGGCGAGCAGTGCGCGCGCCGTGATCCGGTGCGGGTGCCGGGCGTCGCGGTGCAGCCAGGCCGGATGGCGCCAGCCATCGACGGTGGCGGGCAGCAGCAGGCCCTCCTCGGCCAGCTCCAGCACCGCCTGCCGCGTCTCGGCGACGCCGGTGCGGAAATAGTCGCGCAGGTCGGTTTCGGTGGCGACCCCCATGGCGCGGGCAGCGCGGTCGACCAGCGCGCGATGGGCATCGGTCTTGGTTGGCGTGGGCAGCGCCAGGATATCGGCGGGGATCACCCGCTCGGTCAGGTCATAGACCCGCTCGAAGCTGCCCCGGCGGGTCGCGGTGGTGATGTGGCCCGCCCAGAACAGCCATTCGAGGCGGCGCTTGCTGTCGCCCCAGGCCCACCAGCCGCTGCGGCTCTTCTCCTCGGTGAAGTCGGAGGCGCCGAGCGGACCTTCGGCGCGGATGCGCTCGAGCACCGCCTCGGCCTCGGCCCGTCGCTCGTTCGCGAAGGCCCGCAAACCCGTCCAGCCACGCTCGCCGCGATCGGCCTCGGCCATCCTCCAGCGCAGCAATGGCTGCAGATCGAGCGGCAGCAACGACGCCTCATGCGCCCAATATTCGAACATACGCCGGCTGCGTTTGCGGCCCCACGCCGCCTCGTCGAGCAGAGTGCGATCATAGCCGCCCAGCCGTGAGAAGGCGGGCAGATAATGGGCGCGCGCCAGCACGTTGACGCTGTCGATCTGGTGCAGCGCGAGCCGCTCTATCTCGCGCCGGAGCTGCGCCTGTCCAACGCTGGCGGGCCGTGCCCTGCCGAAACCCTGAGCCGCCAGGGCGATGCGCCGCGCCGCTGCCGGCGACAGGCGCTCGCTCATGTCCGGCCTAGCCGTCCCGCCGCCCAGGCATAGTCCTCGGCGGCCTTGCGATCCTTTGGGTCCTTGAACGCGACGGCGGGCTCGGGAGCGGCGCCCAGCGCGTGGAGGACGATCCACAAGGCAAAGCGCCTGCCGCTGTCCCGTTCGGTGCCGAAGGCGATCGCCACGCGTTCGCGGCCGTCGTCGATGGCGGCCTCGTCGAGCGCGTCGAGATCGTCGGTTCCGAAATAATGATGAAGAAGTGCGTCGAGGTCCATCCGTCAGCGATGCCGCGCCCGCCCCGGCAAGGCAAGCACCGACGATCAACCCGACGCGCCCGGATCGACCCGCTTCGTGGCCCGGCGGCGCCTTTGTCGGGGCGGTATTTGGTGTTAAAGCATTGAATCGCCGAAGGAGGCAAAGCGATGCTCGAACATCTTCCCGCCTGGCTGGGCGCCATGCTCCGCAACGTCCGTGCCGGCCATTCCAAGCTTGCCATCGTTCAGCCCGAACTGGGGATCGGGGAGACCGTGATCGATCTGTCGAGCCCGGCCTTTGCCGACGGTGGCCGCCTGCCGGTGCGCTTCACCGCCGATGGCGATGGCGTGTCGCCCCCGCTGCTGTGGGGCGAGGTGCCCGCCGGTACCGCCAGCCTCGCGCTGATCGTCGAGGATCCCGATGCGCCCGCCCTTCACCCGCTTGTCCATGCGCTGGTCTGGAATCTTCCCGCCGGCGAACGTCGGCTCGCCGAGGGCGCGATCGCGAAGGATGGCGGCGGAGCGGACGATGGCCGCGACGTCGGTCGCAACAGCTTCTTTGCCGAAGGCTGGCTGCCCCCCGATCCGCCGGCCGGCCATGGCTCGCACGATTATGTGTTCCAGCTGTTCGCGTTGAGCGAGACGGTACCGATCGGCGCCAATCCGACACGGTCCGAATTGATGCGCGTCATCGAGGGGCGGGTGCTCGGCGCCGGCATGCTGGTGGGATGCTATTCGCGCGGAGAGGAGCAGCCGCTGTCGCGCCCCGGCGTAGCGGGCGCCTCTCCGGCCTGAACGATCAGGCTGCCTTCGGTGGCGGATCGCGGTGGAGATGGACCCGGTCGCGCGTGGCATAATAGAGGTTGAGCTTCTCCCACGCCTCTTCGGCGGTCTCGACGAAGCGGAACAGGTTGAGGTCGTTCTCGCTGATCACCCCTTCTTCGACCAGGCCCTCGAAATCGACGACCCGGCGCCAGAATTTCTGACCGAACAGGAAGATCGGAAGCTGCGCCATCTTCCCGGTCTGGACCAGGGTAAGCAATTCGAACAGTTCGTCGAACGTGCCGAAGCCGCCGGGAAAGGCGGCGACCGCGCGGGCGCGCAGGAGGAAATGCATCTTGCGCAGCGCGAAATAGTGGAACTGAAAGCTCAGATGCGGGGTGACATAGGGGTTGGGCGTCTGTTCGAACGGCAGGACGATGTTCAGCCCGATCGATTCAGCGCCGACATCGTGCGCGCCCCGATTGGCGGCCTCCATGATCGACGGGCCGCCGCCCGAGCAGACCACGAACTGGCGCTTGCCTTCGGCATCGAGCGGGCATTCGCTGGCGATCTGGGCCAGCTTGCGGGCCTCGTCATAATAATGGCTCTTGGCGTGCAGCCGCTCGGCCACGCGGCGCTGCCGGTCGCTCGTCGCGGCCTCGAGCAGCGCGTCGGCCTTGTCGGGCGCGGGGATGCGCGCGGATCCATACATCACGAAGGTCGAGCCGATATTGGCTTCGTCGAGCAGCAGCTCGGGCTTCATCAACTCCAGCTGGAAGCGCACCGGACGCAGATCGTCGCGGAGCAGGAAGTCGATATCCTGAAAGGCCAGCTTGTAGCTGTTGTTGGCGGTCTGCGGCGTAGCGGTCGCCGTCTCCGCGACTGCCGCGTCCTCTTTCGCACGGGCAAAGACGCGCTTGGGTACTTTTCTATGGGCCATGGTTTCTCGTGATATTGGTCTCTTTCCGGCCCATTACGGTGCCGGGATATAGGGACGCTTCTAACGGCAATAGGGTCCACCGCCCATATCGAAATGAAAATGGTCGTGGTGGAATGCGTTGGCATCGGGGCCTATGACGACGCCGAACCGCGCACAGGCCGCCTTATGGAGCGCGCGCAGAAAGGCGCGGATGTCGCCATCGGCGCCGTTCCAGCCGTCGCGCACGCGGATGACGCGGCCGTCGCGCAGGCGGAAGGCGGCGATGTCGATCGCATTGGCGCGGCCATGTTCCGACAGGCGGTTGCCGGTCTGGTTGTTGACCGGGCGGCAGGCGAAGGAGCCGAAGCTTTCGATGCGGACAACCTCACCGCCCAGCCAGCGGCGGGCCTGGGCGGGTACGTCCTCCCGCACCCAGCGTGCGAAGGGCGCTGCCAGCGCGCATTTTACCGCGCCGAGATTGGTCACGGGGATGCCGATCGCCACCAGCTTGACCGCGGATGTCGCCGAGCAGCCATTGTCGAAGCTGCGGTTCGGCAGCGCTTCCACCTTCGATCCTTCGGCGCGCATCATCGCGACGCAGCGGGCGAAGCGCTCCGGCGTCTCGGCGGTCGCTGGCCGGCCGCGCGGCGCCTGGACCGAAGGGATGCACGCCGTCAGCGACAGCAGGGCCAGAGTGGCGGCTAGGCGGCGCACGTCACGGCTCAGCAGCGCTCATATTTCCAGTTGAGGCGCTTGCCGTCCTCCAGCTGCGCGATGGCCGTAGTCAGCCGCTTCACGCGGGTTTCCTCGCGCTTCGCGCCGGTAATCCATTCGATATATTCGCGCCGCTGTCCGGGCGGGAAGCTGTCGAAGGTCGCGGCTGCTCCGGGTGAGGATGTCAGCGCGGCCGCCAGGTCGGCGGGCAGCTCGGCGGGCGGTTTGGGATGCTTCAGCGGACGTGGCGCCTTGGCGCCATCGTCGATCAGCGCGATCGCGCGCGCCACCATAGTGGCGAGCGTCGTGTCGTCCGGCAGATCGGACAGGCTGGTCAGCCGGCCGAACTGGCCCATCGCGTCCGCCTGCGCTTCGGGCGTGTCCACGCCGGTCACGGCCCGGTTGTGCCAGAAGCCGAAGGTGGCGTGAGCCTTGAACGCCGCCATGTTGCACAGGATCTTGCCGCGATAGAGGATGTTCGGCATTCCCCATTTCAGCGTCTCCTCGCCATCCGGGCAAGTGCGGGCCAGCAAAGCGCGCAAATGCGTCAATATAGGCTGTGCGAAGGGGGCTGCCCGCTCGATATAGACGTCGATGCGCGGATCGCTTTTCATGCCCCGATGCTCGTCCGGACTTGACTCAAGTCAAGTCAAAACGTGCTATTTTGGGGAAGAATTTACGTTTCGGCTCTTTCATGTTCGGCATGACTGGCGCAGAATGCATATGGGAAGGCGCCTCCGGGCGCCCGATCGGGGTGGGAACATGATTGTACTTTTCGGCGCACGGGCTCTCGGGCTCGCGGCTGTCATTATCCTGTCGTCGTCGGCACTGCAGGCGGCCGAGCCCGCATCGCGGGCCGATGCGTTCCGCGCGGCCGACGAGGCGGCGGGGCTTGCGCCCACGCCCGAAGCGGTCGGGCCGACCTGCACGATGCTGCCCGCCATCGGTGAGAAGCTCGCCGGCGACATGGAGCTTGCCGAGGAAGGGCACAGCATCGCCATCCAGAATGCGGCGATGCGCGATGCGCTGGTGAAGATCCGCCACGCCGATACCGGCCGTCTCGCCGCCAGCTTCTTCCTGCCCCGGCAGGAGGCGATGACGGTCGAAGGCGTGCCCGATGGCATCTATCGGCTGCAATATGCGTTCGGACCGGCTCTGGCGCCGGATTGCCGGACCCTGACCCGCATCATCAGGGCGAGCCAGATGCCCGAGGTCGACGAGTTGAAGACACATGTCATCGACGATGACGAGCATACCGAGGTCAAGCGCTCGACCGTATCCTATGAGCTTTCGGTCACCGAAACCGCCAATGTGAAGCCGGTGACGATCGACGCCGCGGCGTTCAACGCGGAATGAACATGGAAGGCCCCATCCGCGGCCCCGAAGGCTATCCGCCGCCGACACTGGTGCGGAAGCGGCGCGGGCGGGGGAAGGGGCTCCTGCTCCTCCTCGGCTTCATCCTGCTGGCGGCGGGCGCCTATCTGATTGCGGGATTGTTCCAGTCGCAGCCCGCGCCGGTGGCGCCGCTGACCGTCGAGAAGCCGTCGCCGCCGTCGCCGGTCGACGATGCGGACAGACCGGCCGAGGCCGTGCCGGAAGCGCCGGCGGCGCCACCTGTCCTCGTCGACACGCCCGAGACGGCGGAGGCTGCCGCTCAGCCCGCGGTCGATGGCCGCAAGGCCAATCAATGGTATTATGTCGGCCGGCTCGGCGACGGCCCCGGCGCGATATACAGCCGCACCGGCGGACAGTGGAACTATGCCTTCGCCTGCAATCGGGCGGCGCGCACGATCGAAATCATCGCGACCGGTACCGGCGATCCCGGTGGCTTCGATCAGCAGGCGATCGCGATCGGATCGACCAGACTGAACATGGACGCGACCTATGCCAGGGATGGCGGCGGCGTGATCAGCACGATCCTGCCTGCGAAACATGGCTTCTTCGACGCGTTCGACGGCCGCGCGCCTATGAAGATCCAGCTCGTCGCGAACCGGAAGGCGATCGTCCCCGTCGGGCCGGAGCTGGTCCGCCTCATCCGCACCTGCCGAGGTCGCGGCTGACCGCACGGACCCTTTCCATCGGTGCTGCGATCCGTCATGGACGATCCATGGCATCTTTCCCGACCAATCCAAGGCGGTTCGCCCCGCTGCTTCTGACGCTGATCCTCGGCGCCTGCACGCCGGCCCCGGCGCCCGCCCCGGAGCCGGTTCCCCCTGCTGCCGCGCCGCCCGCGCCACCCCCTGCGCCGAGCGCCGACTGGCGTGACTGGCCGCTGGCGCCCGGCACATGGCGCTATATCGCCGGAACCCCGATCTCGGAGGCGCGCTACGGCACGCCGCAGGCGGCACAGTTCGTGGTGCGCTGCGATGCCGGGAAGCGCCAGGTGACGCTGATGCGCGCGGGCAGCACGACCGAACTGACGGTGATGGCATCGACCCGGTCGGCGCGCTTCCCCGCCGGCCATATCGATGATCGGGGCGCCGCGATGAGCGGTGTCGTCCTCAATGCCAATGATGGCTTCCTGGATGTGATGGCCTTCAGCCGCGGACGGATCGCCGTCACGGCGCCGGGCCTGCCCGGCATTGCGCTTCCGGCCTGGGCCGAACCAGCGCGGGCCATAGAGGATTGCCGAAAATAAGTTGCATTTCAAGGCTTGTTCGCACGCGCGGGATGACTCATGTTGAAGTCCTCGGCAACAAGCGAAAGGAGGTGATCCGATGTCTCATGGTTCAGCATGGAGGTCGGTTCTGTCCGTTCGGAGAACGCGCATTTAACGCGCCAACTGGTTCTCCGGGCCGGCACTCCGGCCGCTGACCATGTCAGGAGCTGCCGAGGCCCAGGCCTCGGCAGCTCTTTTCATGTGGACGACTGTGCGGCCGCCGTTCGCCGCGCGACCCGGGCCTGCCACAGCATCAGCAGCGGCACCACGACCAGTTCCATCACCAGTCCGAAGCGATGCCCCAGGCCTGGCGCGCCGATCATCGCCCAGCTCAAGGCCCGCGCGAGGCCGCCCATGATCACCATCGCACCGAGCAGGCGGAAGCGGGGGCCGTGATGCTCGATCCGCGGGATCGTCGAGGCGAAGGCAAGGCCGAGCATCAGGAAGATGCCTGACAGATAGCGGAAATGACTGTCGAGGTCGGCGGTCGGCGTCACCAGCCTGAACATGCCGGCGCCGCGTAGCACCCCGTCGAGGCCGGTCAGGATCGGCACGAGGCAGGCGACTGCGACGGTGGCCTGGAGCAGAGACCGTTCGGTGATCATTCGCGCTCGAGCAGCTCGTCCTGGATGCGCGTCGCGACGGTCGCGAGGCGGACCTCGATCAGGAACAGGCCGAGACCGGCGATCAGCAGCAGCATGGCCAGGATGAACGCCGCCGCGATCACCTGGCCCAGCGCCAGATCGAACATCGCCGCGCAGAACATGCCGGCGATGACGATGCAGATCAGCATCGCGCTTACCGCGCACAGCAGCAGCGCGACATTGGCATGGCGCATGCGCCGGTCGATCAGGCGAAGCTGCTCGACCTGATAGGTGTGGCGCGGATCATCCCGCGGAGCGTAATTCTGTTCGATCCAGCGGGCGCGGTCCACTGCACGGCCTAGCCGGCCGGTAAGCAAGGCCAGGATCGCGCTGGTCGCGGTGAGCAGGAAGGACGGCGCCAGCGCAAGCTGGATGGTGTGCGCGATATCGTCGAGCATGAACACGTCCGCCATGTCGCCTGCATGGGGCACGCGCCGCATCGATGCAATCGGTGCAGCCAGCCATGCAAGAATTGCACTAAATGCAATATCTGCAGCCGTAGCTTCATTCTCATCATTTGCCCTTCGCAGTCGCACAAGGGATGTTGCGACGCACAACAAAGAGGACCGGCTGGCAACCATCGAAGGGAGCTTTGTTATGAAGACGATTTTTGCACTGACATGTCTGGCGTCGATCGCCGCAACGCCGGTGATGGCCGAGACCTTCACCCGTGACGGAATCACCTACGACTACACCACCAGGGCGCTCGGCAAAGCCACGATCATCTCGGGAACGGTGGTCAACACCGGTGAGAGCTTCCGGCTGAAGGTCAAGGGCGCCCGCGTCTCCGGCGAGATGGGCTGGCGTCAGGTGAACTTCCCGCTGGCCGATGTTCAGGTCGGTGCGGCACAGGGCGGCAGCACGGTACTGGCCGCCAAATAAGCGTTCGCGACGTTGGTCGAACGGAAGGGGAGGCGGCGGTTCCGCCTCCCCTTCTTGTTGTCAGCCGGCCGTCTTGCTGCCGACGTTGACGCCCATCGACTGGAGGTAGCGCTTCACATTGCGCGCCGCCTGGCGGATCCGCTGCTCATTCTCCACCATGGCGATCCGGACAAAGCCTTCGCCATCCTCGCCGTAGCCGACGCCGGGCGCCACCGCGACGCCGGCATGGGTCAGCAGCTGTTTCGAGAATTCGAGGCTGCCGAGATGGGCCACCGCCGGCGGCAGCGGCGCCCAGCAGAACATCGACGCGCGCGACGGGGGAATATCCCAGCCGGCGCGGCCGAAGCTCTCGACCAGCACGTCGCGGCGCTTCTTGTAGAGCTCGCGATTCTTCTCGACGATATCCTGCGGCCCGTTGATCGCCGCGACCGCCGCCGCCTGGATCGGCGTGAACGCCCCATAGTCCAGATAGGACTTCACCCGCGTGAGGGCCTCGATCAGCCTTTTGTTGCCCACCGCGAAGCCCATCCGCCAGCCGGCCATGCTGTAGGTCTTCGACATCGAGGTGAACTCGACCGCGACATCCTTGCCGCCGGGCACCTGGAGGATCGAGGGCGTGGGTACGCCGTCATAATAGAGTTCGGAATAAGCGAGGTCGGACAGCACCCAGACGTTGTGCTCCTTCGCCCAGGCGACCAGCCGCTCGTAGAAGGCGAGATCGACGACCTCGGCGGTGGGGTTCGATGGATAGCCGACCACCAGCACCGAGGGCTTGGGCACGGTGAACTTGATCGCGCGGTCGAGAGCTTCCCAATAGCGTTCGTCGGGCGTCGTCGGCACCGATCGGATCGTCGCACCCGCGATGATGAAGCCGAAGGTGTGGATCGGATAGCTCGGGTTCGGTGCCAGCACGACATCGCCCGGCGCGGTGATCGCCTGGGCGAGGTTGGCGAGCCCCTCCTTCGAGCCGAGCGTCACCACGACTTCGCTGTCGGGATCGAGATCGACCCCGAAGCGGCGCTGATAATAGCCGGCCTGCGCCTTGCGCAGCCCCGCTATGCCCTTCGACGCCGAATAGCCATGCGCGTCGGGCTTGCGGGCGACCTCGCACAGCTTCTCGATGACATGGTCGGGTGGCGGCAGATCGGGATTGCCCATCCCAAGGTCGATGATGTCCTCGCCCCGCGCTCGCGCCGCCGCCCGCATCGCGTTCACTTCGGCGATGACATAGGGGGGGAGGCGTTTGATGCGGTAGAATTCCTCGGACATTTCCATTCCTTTGGGTTTCGGACTTGGCGAGCCGGGCCTGATCGCCCATGGTCGCCGAGGCGTCCTATACAGATTCTGCGCCATGATTGCAGGCGCGTCGTGAAAAAAGCTTTTGCTGGAGCGATGAATGGCGGAGATCGGCGAAGAGTGGGGCTCGGCTGAAAGCGGGGAGGCTTCAGACCTGCCCTCCCTGGCGGATGTTCAGCACTGGACCGGTGTGATCGGGCAGGCCCAGCAGATGCTGATGGAGCATATGGCCAGTACGCCCGAGGGGCTGGGCCTGCCGGCGATGCCGCCCATCCCGGCCGTGATGTTCCCGGATCCCGAAAAGCTGGCCGATCAGCAGAGCGACCTGATCAAGGCGGGGCTCGGCCTGTTCGCCGAACTGGTCGAAGGCCATCCCGGCCGCGAGGCGGCGCATGATCGCCGCTTCAAGGCCGAGCAATGGCGTGCCTCACCGATCTTCGGGATCATCGC
>SCUQ01000181.1 GCA_004297635.1 Rhizorhabdus sp.
GCTTCTGGCGCATCCCGGCCCGCGTCCGCAGGCCGATCCGGCGGTGCGGGCAAAGATGCTGGCGACGCAGCCGCTCTTCGCCCATAGCCGCTTTGCAGCCGGCCGTGCGCCGGGCAGCCTCGTACAGCACCGCGATTTCGGACCGGATCATCCGGCGGTGACACTCCTCATCCCGACCCGGCGCAGCAGATTGCCGGGCGGCCGCACCGCCTATGTCGAGCGGCTGCTGAAGGCGATCGCAACCGCCGACTGGCCGATGGACCGGCTGACCGTGATCGTGGGCGACGATATCGCGGGCCAGCCCGCCTGGGCGGCGCGCGCCTGGCCATTTGCGGCGCGCCGGATCGAGACGCTCCGAGGCCCTGAAGAGCCGTTCAACTATGCCGCCAAGATGAACCTGCTCTGGCGCGCCGCCGAGACCGAGCAGATCGTGATGATGAATGACGATCTGCTGCCGACCGAGCCCAGCTGGCTTGCGGCGCTGGTGGGGTTCGCGGTCGACGAGACGGTCGGCGGCGTCGGCGCGCGGCTGCTATATGCCGATGGCCGGTTGCAGCATGCCGGGATCGCCCCGGTGCTCGGCGCGGTCGCCCATGCCTGGGCGATGCGTAGCGGAGCCGGGGGCACCTATCAGAATTGGGCGCTGGTGCAGCGCGAATGGTCGGCTGTCACCGGCGCGCTCTTCGCCACCCGCCGCTCGCTGATGGAAGAGATTGGCGGCTTCGACGAGACGTTCACCCTCGAATATAATGACATCGACCTGTGCCTGCGGCTGCGCGCGCTCGGCTATCGCATCATCTGCACGCCCGAGGCCGAGATGATCCACGCCGAAAAGGCGTCGCGCGGCGACATGCCGGTGGCCGGTGAGCAATATGCGGCCTTCCATCTGCGCTGGAGCGGCTGGCTGGCCGACGATCCGTCCTGGCACCCCGGCCTGCGCCGCGATCTGTTCGATCTTGTCCCGGCCGATGATCCCGGTGCCTGGTATCGCTAGAGCAGAGCGAAAAGGCCTAGGCTCGGCCAGCCCAAGCCGCTAACCGGACGCGATGGCGACGCCGATGCCCATGGAGAGCGATGCGGTGGGGCAGGGGAGCGACCTGCCCCCGGCCTTCGATGCGGCCTATTATCTGGGTGCCAATCCCGATCTCGATCTATCCCCCGAGGATGCAGCGGAGCATTATGCCCGGGTCGGCCGGGCAGAGGGCCGGGTCGCCTCGCCGCTGGCGCTGCGTGAAAATCTGATCGCGCTGATCGCCGATGGCCGTTCCGTGCTGGAGATCGGCCCCTTCTGCGATCCGTTGCTGCGCGGGCCGCACATCGCCTATCTCGACGTGCTCGATGCCGATCAGCTGCGGGCGCGGGCCATGCAGATCGGGCTCGATCCGGCGAATTGCCCCGAGCGGATCGATTATGTCGGCGGGCTCGATCGGGTACGCCGTCGCTTCGATGCGATGATCAGCAGCCACGCGATCGAGCATCAGCCCGATCTGGTCGAGCATCTCCGCCAGGCCGAACGGATCATCGCCCCGGATGGGATGTTCTGCCTGATCATCCCCGACAAGCGCTACTGCTTCGACCATCATATCCCCGAGAGTTCGATCGCGCAGGTCATCCAGGCGCATCGCGAGCAACGGCGGGTGCACAGCCTCGCCAGCGTGATCGAGCATGTCGCGCTCACCACCCACAACGATTCGCGCCGCCACTGGGCCGGCGACCACGGGCCGGCGATTCCGCCCGATTGCGCCGCGCGGGTGGAGCGCGCCATCCGCGATCACGATCTTGGCGGCGGGCGCTATATCGATGTCCATGCGTGGTATTTCACGCCCGACAGCTTCCGGACGATAATCGAGACGCTCGGTGCGCTCGGCCTGACCGGGTTCGAGCTGGCCGGCGTTTATGACGCCGTGCGCGACCGTAACGAGTTCTGCGCCGTGCTCCGCCTGAGTGCGGCCGCGCGTGGGCGGGCGTTAGCCAGAGATGACGAGCAGGGCGTGATCCTGCTGCAGACATCGGACGCCGATCGCTACGCGCCGATGCTCGCCGTGACCGCGACCAATGTCCGCGAATATGCGCGGCGCCAGGGCTTCGGCTATGACAGCTTCGTGGGGATCAAGCGCGGTTTCCACCCGTGGCAGGCGACGTTCAACCGCATCCCGATGCTGGCCGAACTGCTCGATCGCGGCTTTACCGGCTGGGCGCTTTATCTCGACGCCGATGCCTATGTGCAGGATCTCGATTTCGATCTGGCCGCCTATCTTGCCGACAAGCAGGATCGCGCTGCGATCTTCGCGACGTCGGGGGTGACGGGCGAGGCGTGGGACGTCAACGCCGGTGTCGCGCTGGTCAATTTCGGCCATCCGCAGGGCCGGGCGCTGGTCGAATGCTGGGCTGCGCGCTTCGCGGCGCACAGTGACGCTTTCCTGCGGGACGCGATCGAATGGATCGATGTCGGCAATGATCAGGATATCCTGCACCATATCTTGCGGGAAGAGCCGGAGATCGCCGCCGCCGTGCTGGTCGAGCAGATGGCCTTCATCAATGGCCCGCATGCCAGCTTCATCCGGCAGCACCTCCGAACCATGGCCCCGACGCTGCAGGACCGGCTCGATGCCTTGAGCAAAGCGGTGGGCGAGACCATGCGGAACGCCGGCCAGCCTGTTCCTGCCCAGGCGGACGATGGGAATCGGCGCTCCGCCGCGCGGTTCGCCCATGCCGCCGGGCGTTTGCCGGCGCTGGTCGAGGCCCCCCTCGCCGCGCCGAACCGCGACCAGGCCGAAGCGATCTGCGCAGCGTGGGCGGCGAGCCCGAAGGGAGCGTCAATTCCGGGCTATCAGGCCGATTTCGCGGCCGCGCTCGATCGCGGCGATATCGATATGGTCGCCGCTGAGCTGGCAGGGCTCGGCAGGTCAAAGGCCGCACAAGGCTTTCTCGGCGGCGCCCGTCAGCATGAACGCGCCCGCGACCGCTCCTTTGCCGATGGCCTGGCGCGCTGGACCTATGACAAGCTCGTCTCGCTGGCCGAGGCGGTCGGCGTGCTACCGCTCGAAAATCCCGAGGGCGGGCGCTGGGGCGTGAACATGCTTGTCGATCCGGCCGAGCTGTTCACGGGCATCGAGGATGCGCTGGGCATCGATCTCGCCCCGCCCGACAGGATCGGCGGCTATCTCGGCGTGGCGGTGGGGCGCGGCATCATCCTGCACATGCGCATGATCGATGCGATCCACGCCGCCTGGCGGCTTCGCCAGATCGCAGCCGCCTCGGGCGGCTCGCGGATTGCCGAACTGGGCGGCGGAGCGGGTTTCACCGCCTTCTATGCGCGGCGGCTGGGCCTCGAAGTCCGGTTGCTCGATGAACCGATCATGCGCGCGATCCAGTGCCACCTGCTGGGCGATCGGCCCGATGCCGAGGCCATGAAAACGCCTTTGGACGCGCTGGCGGCATCGCCGCCGGGATCGATCGACATCATGTTCAACGCGGATTCGCTGCCGGCTATCGAGCGCAGCACGGCGGTCGCCTTGCTGCGCGAGGCAGGCCGGATCGGCATCGGCCAGATTCTCAGCATCAACCAGGAGGCCGGCCTGCCCGGCGAGACGGCAGTCGCGGATCTGGTCGCGGAGGCCGGCGGCTGGCGGCTGGCGGCGCGGCATCGACACTGGCTGCGGGTGGGGTATGTGGAGCAGCTTTATGTAGCTGGATTAAAATCAAGGGCTTAACAATCGGACGGAGATTGTGCACCCTTCCGGTGATAACCATAGAGGAGCATTCATGGCCGTCACGCGCGAAGAGGTGATCTGCGCCTATCGTCTGCTTTTGAATCGTGATCCCGAAAGCGAAGCTGCGATCGATGGCCATCTGGGAGCGGAGGATCTCCGGCATCTCCGGCATAATTTCATGTCGTGCGCCGAATATCGCTATGCCAATGGTTATCTCGACCGTTGGATGGTCGCACCCGTATTCAACGATACGCGTCTGCTATGGGTCAACATGCAGGATAAATTCGTATCCATTCATTGCGTCATGGATGCGTATGAGCCGGAGAACAGCGCCCTGATCAGCGCATTGCTGAAGCCAGGCGATATCTTCCTCGATCTCGGCGCCAATGTCGGTTGGTTCACACTTTTGGCGAGTACGATCGTCGGGCCAACCGGACATATTTACTGTTTTGAACCGCAGCCGCTCATTGCCGAGCGTCTCGCTCGCACGATTGCATTGAACGGCCTGCAGGAAATGGTGACGTTGCGTCAGGCCGGTGTGTGGAATCGGGCAGGGTCGATGGCATTGGCCGGTGATGGCGATTCGGAGAACCAAGGTGCGGCTCATCTGCTTCCCGGCGGCAGCGGAAGCGCGCGTAGCTCTATGGTGGACCTGATCGCTCTCGACAGCCTCGCGCTCGAGCGTTGCGATGTTATCAAAATGGATATCGAAGGCGCGGAGCCCAAGGCGATGGAAGGGGCCGAGCAGCTGCTGCGTGCAACGCGGCCTATCATCCTTTCCGAGCTCCATTCCAGACAGTTGGGGGTCGTTTCTGAAATGGACTGCGCTGGTTTCATCTCGGAGATGCGGGCCCGGGATTATGTCTGTATTGGCTCCCGTGGAGAAGCCGGGGGACAAGCGATCTTGCCTGATCAGGATCTCGATCAGGTCTTTACTGACGTTCTTTTCATACCGCAGGAAAAGGTCGACCGCATCACCGCTCGCTTGTTCGGCAAGGATGGCTGATCGGCGGCCAAGCTAGCTGCCTCCGTTGTCCGTCAGAGCGTCCAACATCTACAGGAAATTTCATGCCCGTAACCCGAGATGAAGTTATCTACGCCTATCGCCTTCTGTTGGGACGCGAGCCCGAAAGCGAGATCGTCATCGAGAACACGATGGCTGCGCGCGACTGGCTCCAGTTACGCGAAGCTTTTCTGGCGAGTCAGGAGTTCATCGGCAAATATGAGTCGCAGGCTGCTCACGTTTTGCCAGTTGGCCGCTTCTTCGATGTCCCGGAAATCCCGGTCGATCCGAGGTGCACTGATGAGCAGTTGCAACTTATGTTCGACCGCATAGCGGCGGCGTGGAAAATCTTCGGCGAAACGGAGCCCCACTGGTCCGTCATCGTCAGCGACGATTTCAGACAGGCCAATCTCGCAGATAATATCGATCGCTTCTATCTGAGCGGCCGAGGGGATATCGATGTCCACCTCAATTTCCTGGCTCGAGCTGGTCTACCTACCCGGTTCGGCCGGGCTCTGGATTTTGGATGTGGCGTTGGTCGATTGACCTTGGCGCTTGCCGCACATGCCGATCAGGTCGTCGGTGTCGACATTTCGCCGCCGCATCTCGCTCTCGCCGCCGAACGCGCTGAGGCGCAGGGAATCGGCAATGCCGCTTTCGAATCCATCGATTCTGTTGCGGACCTTGATCGTTACGGAAATCTGGACTTCATCATCAGCCGGATTGTGTTGCAACATAATCCACCACCGGTGATGGCCGCACTCTACCGTCGACTACTGACCGCCTTAAAGCCCGGCGGAGTGGCGATCGTACAGATTCCCACATATATTCAGGGCCAGAATTTCACGGCGGCGGACTATCTGGCCAATGAGCAGCCATCGATGGAGATGAATGCGCTGCCGCAAAAGCTGGTCTTTGAAATCATTGCCGAAACGGGCTGTGTCCCGTTGGAAATACGAGAGGATAGCGCTGCCGGCCATATCGGTCTCAGCCATACCTTCGCCGTACAAAAAGCGTGAGCTAAGAAACCCATGCCGGGCTAAGCGCCGTTTTTGCTGTTAGGGTTCTATAATGGACGAAATCGAAGAAGCTATTAGCGCCGCCTATCGGTGGATTCTCGGCCGAGAGGCCGACCAGGGAGGCTTGCGAGATTATACCCATGCCGTGCGCTCAGGGCAGATAACTCTTCAAGGCCTGCGTGAGATATTTCTGGGATGCCCCGAATTCTGGCAGGGCCGCTCGGCGCGCGGCGTCGAGGAGCGTCAGGCGATCAACCAGCGCGTGATCGATGCAACGGGCCTCGTCGTCCAGTCAGGCCCGTTCAAGGGCATGCGCATGGTCGATCTGTCGACCCGCGGTGATGGCGATATCGCTCCCAAGCTGCTCGGTACCTATGAGGCCGAGCTGCATCCGGCACTGACGAGCTTCGCGCAACGCCGCTACGACGCTATCGTCGATGTCGGCTGCGCGGAGGGCTATTATAGCGTGGGGGCCGCGCTGCTGTTTCCAAATACGCCGGTGCTGGCCTATGACATTGATCAAGGTGCGTTGGAAATTCTGGCTGCGCTCGCTCGTGCCAATAGCTGCGAGAAGCAGATGATCGCTGGCAATTTCTGTGATCCCGCAACGCTGAGAGAGGTAGTGGCTCGCTACCCCCGCTCGCTGATCATCGCCGATTGCGAAGGCTATGAGAAGGCGCTGTTCTCCGATGCCGAGACCAACGGGGCGCTGGCCAACTCGGATTTGATCATCGAATGCCACGATCTGTGGGATGCCGATATCACGCCGTCCATCCGCGCGGCGCTGGCTGATACCCATGAGATCAGTGTCGCGATGGCCTGCGGTCGCGATCCCAATGCGTTCGAGTTCCTTGCCGACCTCAGTGACTGGGACCGCTGGCGCGCCGTCTGGGAACGGCGCGGCAGCCGGATGCACTGGCTGATCTGCGAGGGGAAGAAGCTGAAGAGTTGATCAGGTGGCTCCGATACGGCGGCGATATTCTTCGCTGTTGAGCAGCGAACTCAGCACTTCTGGCACTGCGCGGACGATCCCGTTATGGGCCAGCAACTCGGAATAGCCACGGCTGCCTGGGTCAGGCTCTCGCGCCAGAATGAGCCGGTAAAACTCGGCTACTAGCCACTCCTCCGCGCCCTCCGCTACTTGGACGGTGCCTTCGAGTACCTCTCGCACGGCTGCTTCGATAGTCGCTGTGCGTGTTTCTATATTGCTATCAAGCGAGTTGAGGAATTGGCGGATGAAGCGGCCATGGATATGGTTGAACAGCATCGCATCTTCGAAAAACACGGGCGCGCGCAGTGCTTCGTTCTCGTCGAGCGATCGGAAGAGCATCGTCTGATCATTTATGTGGTCCCATACCGAAGTCAGGGACCGTAGCCGTTCATCAGGCACTTCCATGAAGTGCCGCTTCCATTCCTTGACGAGGGCGATCCCCTCAGGATGCCCAAGATTGAAAAACAGCACTCCTGAATTGATATGCCAGGGAACAGTCTCGCCAGGAATCGTGGCCATGATGGCGGATCGATCAGCCTTATCCGCTAAATATCCGCGAAGATCGAAGCCAAGGTCGTAAATATAGGCGTCGGCATCCATGTGGAGCGCCCAGCCGCGATAACCACGCTCAATAAGATCATTTAGCATGAATATACGGTTGAATGCCGCCTGGGCTCCGTGGAAACCACGCTTTATACCGATGAAACTCTCATATGCGAAATCATTGAGGCGGGCATATTCAATGGCTGTCCGGGAGGTTGCCCGGAGCATCCGACTATATCTGAAAGCGTCCGATGTCTGGAGAATGGTCAACTCCAAGGCGCGACTCCTGCCATCGACCCGACTACAGCGAATGCTCGCGAACGCCCGCTACCAACAGCCAGCCAATCCCATAAGCTATCAGCAGCGACAGGAATATCGTCAACAGGACTTCTCCCCGTTTTGGATATTCCGATTTCACGGGCAAGTTCGGATCGACCACGCGCACGATATACAGCTGCTGCTTCATCGCCGAATCGCGCGCTTTCTCCAGGTTGGCGGCGGCCACTTCGTAACGCTTTGCCGCGAATTCCTGCCGGATTCTCAGGTCCTGATAGCTTCCGAGCCGCGCTGCGATTGCGCCGCCGCCAGAGGTCAGCTGTCCGCGCTGGCCGGAAACCTGGGCCTGTAGCGCGCGAACGCGCGCGGCGGTGGCGACATATTGCGGGCTGCTTGGCGCAATGATCCCCTGCATCGCATTGAGCTGCGCACGCGCGTTGCTGAGCTGACCCTCGAGAGTGGTGACGAGGCCAAGTTGGGCCTTGCCCGTCCCTTCCGGATCGATATCGCCACGCTCCTGTCGGAAGCCGGTCATCCGCGTCTGGATGGCGACCAATGCCTCTTCGGCTTCTCCAAGCTGGCGACGTGCAGTAGCGAGAGCGTCGTTCTGGCTGCGGCGATTGAGCATGTTGACCCGCTCCTCGCCCATCCGCAGCATCTGATTGATGATCGTATAGCTGTCCGCGGGGCGGAAGCTGCGCACTTTCAGCGATGTGATACCGGTGTCCTGATTGAACTTCACGTCCACCTGACGCGCATAATAGCGCTTCAGCATTTCCGGGGTCGGCTGCGCGAACCACAGGCGGGTGGCCAGATCGGCTTCGGGGCGACGGAAGCGCTGGACCAGATCGACGCGCTGGTTGAGCGCGTTCACCGCCTGCTGCGATTCGAGATAGTCGTTGACGCTCATCGCTTCGGCGCGCGATTGCGAGGAGCCGCCGCCGAGCCCGAGCAACTGGCTGAACCCGCTCGATGGCATGGGGGCGCTGTCCGCCGTCCGGACGATGAAATGCGCCTCGGACTGATATTGGTCGGACGCGAGGAGATAATAATACACCGCCGCCAGCAGCGTCGGCAGCAGGACGATGATCAGGAACCACCGATTGCGTCTCGCCCATGCGCGTGCGGAAGACGACCAGTCGGGCTGGTCGATGCTCTCCAGGGTCGGCTGAGGCTTGATGATTCCGTGCATCGATAATCCAAAATTCTGGCTGAGTGCCTTTTACGACAGGTGGATGCGGTTGCGAACCCGTCGAATGCCGATCAGTCCGACA
>SCUQ01000182.1 GCA_004297635.1 Rhizorhabdus sp.
ATGGCGCTCATCGAAAGCCTCGATCGGACGCGCGAGGGTGACGAGAGCAGCCGGATCGAAGAAGCCTATCGATTGCTGAAGGCGATGGATTTCCCCGCTCAACTTGAACCGCCCCACACCAAGATCGCAGTCGAGGTGCTAAGCCGATCGGCCGACTATGAGGCGGCAGAATCTTTCGGCGATTTTCAGACACTCGGGCGCTCATGGGCTGCTTATGGCGCCCACACCGCACTACTCGGGCATATGCCCCGCGCCAAAACGGCGGAAGACCGGCGCGAGCTTGTCCATCAGCATCGACTTTGGGGCAACGCGATCATCGAGAAGACCAAGCATAAGCCGATCACTCCGGCCGCGCCACGAGGCTCGTCGCAGAAAATCCGGCTCGGATTTATGTCGTCCGACCTGCGCGAGCATCCGGTCACTTCGTTTGCCTGGCCCTTGTTCGAGCACGCCGATCGGGACCGGTTCGAGATTTATTGCTACTCCTTCTACACCGGGGCACAGGCCGATCGAGCCCAGCAATATGTCGCCTCGAAGGTCGATGCGTTCCGCTGGAACCCCTATATGAACCATCGCGAGGCGGCCCAGATGATTGCCGATGATGGGCTCGATATCTTATTCGAGCTCGGTGGCTCTACCCATATGAATAAATTGGAGGTGATGGCCTGGAAGCCAGCTCCCCTCATGGCGAGCTGGCTCGGCTATCCGCATTCTTCCGGCCTCGATACGATAGACTATCTGCTGCTCGATCCATTTCTCAATCCGCCCGATCCAGCCTTGTTGATTGAAAAGCCGCTGATCATGCCTCACACTTGGATCGCAATGGGCGAGCAGGCCTTCCCGGACCGTCACAAGATCGTTCCCGCAGCGCCCGTATGTCGCAACGGATTCGTGACCTTCGGTACGGCCAACAATCCCTATAAATACAACGCAACGCTATTGCGCAGTTGGGCGCAAGTGGTGGCCCGTGTGCCCGATTCACGTTTCCTCTTCGTGCGGCCCGAGGGTGGGTCCGAGATTTTCAGAAACAATGTCCGCGCCTTTTTCGAGGCAGAGGGGATTGCGGGCGACAGGGTAGAATTCCGTGCGGTTCGCGGACTGCATATGCAGCATTATAATGATATAGACATCGCGCTCGATACCTTCCCCCAGACAGGCGGAACGACGACGTGCGAAGCCGCTTGGATGGGCGTGCCGACTGTCACCCTTGTCGGGGAGGCTCTGTTCGAGCGGCTTAGCTATTCGATCCTGCAGAATGCGGGTCTGGGCGATTTATGCGCTCCGACACTCGAAGCTTATCTCGATACCGCCGTCGCACTGGCGGGCGATGCTGACCGACTACAAGCTTTACGCGTTAATCTGCGCGACCAACTCAGGGCCTGTCCGCTGGGACAGACACGGCAATTTTCTCAGGACTTCTACGATTTGATCGCTACGACGGTCAGATAATCACCGTTGGGATTTTGCGCCATGGCTCATCACTATATCAGCGATCTTTTCTTCGGCACGAAGGATTATGATGGCTTCATCGCGGGTGTGAGCCAGGCCTTCCGTTCGTTGAAAGGCCTAGAAGGAACCTTCTCCGGCGACAATTTGATCACCATCGACAAGAATCTCAGCTTCTTGACCGACAAGCCCTTCATGAAGGCTTTCGAGACCCACGCCACCACCCGCATCGAGCGCGGTATCATCTGGCGCATGATGACCGTACTGTGGGGTGCGCGGAATGGCCTGCGGCTTGATGGCGATTTCCTTGAATGCGCCTGTTACAAGGGAATCACTGCCCGGATCATATGTGATACGATCGACTTCGGCAGCCATCCCGATCGTCATTATTATCTGTATGATCTATTCGAGCATGATGAATCGATGCCGCATCATCATATGCCAGAGCACAGCACCACCCTTTATGACGAGGTAAAGGGCCGCTTTGCGCATCTCCCCAATGTTACCGTCACCCAAGGCCGGGTCCCCGACTCATTCGAACAGGCAGTTCCCGAGAAGATCGCCTTCCTTCACCTCGATCTCAACAATGCCGAGGCGGAGATCGGCGCGCTTGAAATATTGTTCGATCGCATGGTGCCGGGCGCCGTCATGGTTCTCGATGACTATGGTTGGCTCGGCTACCGCAAGCAGAAGATCGCAGAAGACGACTGGATGGCCAAGCGTGGCTACCACATTCTCGAGCTGCCCACCGGTCAGGGGCTGCTCATCAAATGATCAGCCCAGCCCGGCCAGATAGTCGCCGATCAGCGGCAGCACCGGCCGGGCAGCGGCCCCCAGCGCGGCAAGGCGGCTCGTGTCGATCGCCACGGGGCGGTTCGCGCCGCTACCCTCGCGGGTGAAGTCGATGTCCCAGCCGCGCGCCCTGAACACGACGCCGATATCGGCATTGCTCAGCGTCTCGCCACGCGCCACGTTGACGATGCCGGTCTGCCGACTGTCGGCCAGCGCGACGGCCGCCGCCGCCGCATCCTCCACATGGATATAGTCGCGCGCCACGCCGGGCCCGCTGTCCAGCACGAGCTGCCGCGCATCCCGCGCCATATGCAGCCAGTTGGCAAGAAAGCCCTGCGCGGCTTCGCCCCAGCCAAATACATAGGATAGCCGCGCGACCACCCCGCGCCCGTCCGATCGGTGCAGCGTCAGATTTTCGCCCAGCAGCTTCGACAGCTCGTAAAGATGCTCGGGATTATTCGCGTTGACCGGAATCGCCCTGTCCTCCCGCCCGGCGCCATCGGGCAGCAGATCGTAGAGCCGGGTGGATGAGAGATAGACGATTCTGTCGAACCGGGCCTGCTCGATCAGTCTCGCCGGCAACGCTACATGCGCCTCGATCGTGTCGAACGGCCGGGTGCGATAGTCGCCGGTCAGTCCGGCGCAATAGAGGATATGGCCGAGATCACGATCCCATAGGCCGAGATCATCGCGGCTAGGGCAAAAGGGTTCGATCCCCCTGGCGCGCAGATGCGCGACGACGTGGCTCCCGACGAAGCCGGCTGCGCCGATGACGGTATAGCCGCTCATTCCGGGCGCCGGCTGCCGCGCCGTGTCGCGGGTGCGCCGGCGTAGATGGCATAGGGCTCCACCTCGCCGCGCACCACCGATCCCGCCGCGATCACCGCCCCCTGCCCGATCCGCGCGCCATCGAGCAGCACCACATTGGCGCCCAGCCAGACATCATCGCCGATCACGATCCCACCGCGGCTCGGCAGAAAGCCCTGGTCCCGAATGCGGCGATCGGGATCGCCGATCTCGTGGTTGGTCGCGGCGAGCGTGCAGTTCGCAGCGATCAGCACCGCATCGCCGATGGTGACGCCATTGCCGCTGTAGATCACCGTGCCCGAATTGATCGCGCAATCCGCGCCGATCACGACATCACCCGATCCCCCCGCCGGCTTGATCTTGACGAAGGCGTCGATCATCGTCCGCGCACCGATCACATAGCGCGTGCCACGCACCGACAGCTCGATATCGGCGAGCGGCGAGATGCGGGCGGTCGGGTCGGCATCCAGCATTGGTTCAGCGTTCCCCAAGGGAATCCAAGACAAAATCAGGCAGGCCGGCGTCCGCCGGGGATATCACCTCCGGCGCCGCCGGCCAGTCGATCGCGAAGGCGGGATCGTTCCAGCGTACCGCCCGGCCATGGCCGGCCACGAACATCCGATCGATCATATAGAGGATGTCGCTTTCGGGTTCGAGCGTTATGAACCCATGGGCGACGCCCTCCGGTATCAGCAGCGCACGGCCATTATCCGCCGACAGCTCGGCTGCGGTCCAGCGGCCGAAGGCCTCGCTGCGCGGCCGCAGATCCAGCGCGACGTCGTAGATCCTTCCTCGCACGACCCGCACCAGCTTGGCCTCGCCATGCGGCACCGGCTGATAATGCATCCCGCGCAATGTCCGCGCGGCATGGTTGCGCGACAGGCTGCTCTGGACGGGGACGAAGGGGCAACCGGCGGCGGAGAATTCCTCCGGGCAATGGGCCCGCGCGAAATAGCCGCGATCATCGCCATGCGGTTCGAGCTCCACGACCACCACGCCGGGGATCGATGTCGGCTCGAAACGCATCAGTCGATCACCTCGATCTCGGGCACCGCGATCACGAACCGGCCGCCCCAGTCGCGTATCATCGCCATCTGGGCGACGATCTCGTCCTTCAGGTTCCACGGCAGGATGATCAGATAATCGGGCCGGACGGTCGCGATCTCGGACGGTGCCAGGATGGGTACATGGCTGCCGGGCAGATAGCGGCCCTGCTTATGCACATTGGCATCGAACACCGCCTCGATCCGGGGTGCGGCGATGTGCGCATAGTTGAGGAAGGTATTGCCCTTCGCCGCCGCACCATAGGCCGCGACCCGCCTGCCCTCCGCTTCGGCGCGATCGAGGAAAGCGACCAGTCCATCCCGCACCGCTTCGGCCCGCGCGGTGAAGCTCTCATAGGGCGTGCGGCTGTCGAGACCCGCGGCCGCCTCGGCTGCCCGGATGTCGCGTAGCGCCTCGGTTTCGGCATGGTCGGCCCCCTCATGCGCGCAGAACAGGCGCAGCGAGCCGCCATGGGTCGGCAGCTGCTCGACATCGAACGCCTTCATGCCATTGGCCGCGAGCACCTTCTCCACCGCTAGCAGCGAGAGATAGGAGAAATGCTCATGGTAAATGGTATCGAACTGGACCAGTTCGATCAGCTTGAGCAGATGCGGGAATTCGAAGGTCAGCACGCCTTGGGGCTTGAGCAGGATCGGGAAGCCCGCGACGAAATCGGCAATGTCGGGAACATGGGCCAGGACGTTGTTCGCGGCCATCAGATCGGCCCGGATACCGCGTCCCGCCAGCGCGGTCGCCGTCGCGGCGTTGAAGAAGGCAACCTCGGTCGGCACGCCCTTGTCGATCGCGACGGCAGCGGTGTTGGCGGTCGGCTCGATACCGAGCACGGGCACGTCCATCGCGACGAAATGCTGCAGCAGATAGCCGTCATTGCTCGCCACCTCGGCGACCAGAGAATCCGCGTCTAACCCGAAGCGTGCCTTCATCGCCTCGGCATAGCGCTTGGCATGCGCCACCCAGCCCGGCGAGTAGGACGAGAAATAGGCATAATCGTCGTCGAAGATCGCCTCATGCGCGACCGGATCATCGGCCTGCACCAGCCAGCACGCCTCGCAGACCCGCACGTGGAGCGGGTAGACGCCCTCCTTGCCCGAATCGAGCTGCGCCTGTGTGAGATAGGCGTTGGACAGAGGCTGCTCGCCCAGGTCGATCAGGTCGAGGGTGAGCGGGGCGTGGCAGAAGCGGCAGGTCGGCTGGGTCATCGGGCGTCTTCGTAGCGGGATATCTGTTCGTCGCACAGCGCCGCCGCATCGCCACCCTGCGACCAGCGGCGATACCAGTCCACCGTCCAGTCGACCGCGGCCGGCGCGTCCAGCCGGCTCTGGAAGCCGAGCAGGCGCGCGGCGAGACTGGTATCGATGCCGAGGGTGCGGGCTTCGATCGAGGTCGTGTCGGGCTGATGCCGCCAGGGTTTCGCACCAAGAGCATCGATCGCACGGGTGGCAAGCTCACCGACCGTCAGCACCGCACCATCCCGACTCGGGCCGAAGTTCATTGCGCGCGGCATCGTCGGATCGCTGGCCAGCCGCTCGGCATAGACAAGATAGCCCGCCACGCAGTCGAGCACATGTTGCCAGGGCCGGGTCGCTTCGGGATGTCGCAGGACTGTCTCACCGCCTGCCAGCGCCGCCCGGACGATGTCGGCCATGATCCGGTCGGCCGAAAAATCGCCGCCGCCGATAACATTGCCGCCCCGCGCCGTCGCGACCGGCGCCCTGCCCGCGAAAAAGCTGCGTGCGAAACTGTCCGTCACGATCTCGGCCGCGGCCTTCGACGCCGAATAGGGGTCCTTGCCGCCGAGCGGATCGCCTTCCGCGAAGGCGCGGCCGGTCTCGGCATTCGCATAGACCTTGTCCGACGTGATCACGAGCACCGCCTGCAGCCCGTCATCGCCGCGCAACGCATCGAGCAGATGCGCGGTACCCATGACATTGGTCGCGAAGGTCGCGATCGGATCGCGGATCGATTCGCGCACCAGCGCCTGCGCCGCCATGTGCAGCACGATATCGAAATGCCGGTCGGACAGCGCCTTCGCCACCGCCGCGCGATCGCGGAGCTCGACAAGCCGATGCTCCACCCGGCCCGCAACGCCGGCCAGCTCGAACAGGTTGTGATCATCGGTCGGTGCCAATGCGAGCCCCGTGACCGCTGCCCCCATCCGCGCCAGCCACAAGGCGGTCCAGGCCCCCTTGAAGCCGGTATGTCCGGTCAGCAACACACGCTTGCCGGACCAGAAGCCCGGATCGGGCCTAGGCCTGAGCATGTTTCATTCCCAGAGCCGCCAGGGCGCGCGGCCACTTGCCCACAGGGCCTCCAGCTCATTCTTGTCGCGCAGCGTGTCCATCGCCTTCCAGAAGCCGTCATGCCGCCAGGCCATCAGCTCGCCGTCGCGGGCAAGGCCTTCCAGCGGCTCGGCCTCGAAAGGCATCGCATCACCGACGACCCGGTTTACCGCCTCGGGCTGCAGCACGAAGAAGCCGCCGTTGATCAAGCCGTTGTCGCCCGCCGGCTTCTCGACGAAGCGGTCGACCCGGCCGTCGCTGATCTCCAGCGCACCATAGCGGCCCGGCGGCGCCACCGCCGTCACTGTGGCCTCGCGGCCATGGCTGCGGTGGAAGGCCTCGAGCGCCTTCAGGTCGACGTCGGCGACACCGTCGCCATAGGTGAAGAAGAAGGGCTCGCCGGGATCGAGATAGGGCGCGACGCGCTTTAGGCGGCCGCCGGTCATCGTATCGGCGCCGGTGTCGACCAGCGTCACCCGCCAGGGTTCATGGTTGGTCGCATGATATTCGATCGAACCGCTTCCCAGGTCGACCGTCAGGTCGGCATTGTGGAGGACATAGTTCGAGAAATATTCCTTGATGACATAGCCTTTATAGCCAAGGCAGACGATGAAATCGTTGAAGCCGGCCTGCGAGAAGAGCTTCATGATGTGCCACAGGATAGGCCGTCCGCCGATCTCGATCATCGGCTTGGGCCGCAGATGGCTCTCTTCGGAAATGCGGGTGCCCAGGCCGCCCGCCAATATCACCGTCTTCATCGCTCGATCCCCGCCCGATCCGTCAGGCGATACGCTTGATGAAGGCGTCGGGCCAGTAGGTGACGCGCTTGGTCACCACGCCTTCGTTGAACGGGAAGGCGGGCTCCTCGATCACGAAGCGGCTGTCCTCGGCGACGAAGGCGTGCGCGGCGGCCTTGGGATTGTTCCAGTCCCAGTCGTCCTCGCTGCGGGGACCGCCCTTCACCTGCTCCATGATCCCGTCGGTGGCGACGATATAGCTGCCGACGCTCACAAGCGGACTATAAGCGCGCAGCTCATCGAGCACATGGCCCTTGCTGTGGTTCGAATCGAGCACGACCAGGACAGTCTCGCCCGGCTTCACCATCGCCTTGACCTGATCGACGATCTCAGGAGCCGTCGAGGAGCCTTCGAGCAATTCGATCCGCTTCTTCATCGCATGGGCTTCGATCGCGGCGCGGTTATGCTCACGGATCTCGATATCGATGCCTATGACGCGGCCCTTGTTCATCGCCTCGAACAGCGATGCGTAGAAGATCAGCGAGCCGCCATGGGCCACCCCGGTTTCGATCAGCACGTCCGGCTGCAGCGCCCAGATCACTTCCTGCAGGCGGATCATATCCTCGGGCAGCTGGATCACCGGCCGGCCCATCCAGGCGAAGCTGTAGACATATTTCGAATCCCAGGTCGCCCGCACCCAGGCGCGCGAAGCGGCCTCGAAGCCCTCGGCGGTCGCAAGGCTGTGGCGTTCCTCGTGTTCGCCGTTGCGGACGATCACGATGCCCTGTTCCTCGTCGATGGTGGTGATCAAGCGCTGGTCCTTCCGAAATATGCGGCCAAGGCCTCCCTAATCCGGCAGTGTCCTTTTGACAAAGGCATATCCGGACGGATCAACGCCGCAGCGCCAGTTCGTCGATCAGCCGCAGCCAGGCCGGAACCCCGGTCAGCCGGCTGTCATAACGCGGGACCACCGTCGCCCGGGCCGCTTTGCGCATGGCGGTGAACGCCTCCGGCTCGCGCACCGCGCGGACCATTGCTGCGGTGAGGGCAGGCACGTCGAAGAAATCGTTCAGCACGCCGTTCGCTCCATCTTCGACGACTTCGCGCACGGGAGCGGTGTCCGATCCGATGATCAGGCATTCGCAGGACATCGCCTCCAGAAGCGACCAGCTGAGCACGAAGGGATAGGTGTAATAGATATGCCCCCAGGATATGGAGAGCGCGTCGATCATCCGGCCATGCTCGACCCGGCCAAGGAAATGGACCCGGTCCAGATCCAGCCGGTCGCCGACCTCGGCGAGCATATGATCCTTCCACTCCCGACCATCGGGTAGCGGCGCCCCATAGGAGACGCCCTGCTCCTCACCGATCAGCACGACCTGCGCCTCCGGGCAGGCCGCCAGGAAATCGGGAAGCGCGCGCATGAAGATATGGAAACCGCGCAGCCGTTCGAAGCGGCGATTGATGAAGGTGATGACCGGCGTCGATCCGTCGAGCCGGCGCCCGTTGGGAAGCTCCAGCACCGCCGGTCGCTTTTTCGCCCGTTCGGTGTCCACGCCCTCGTGAATCACCTCGATCATCGGCTGGAACAGGCGGGGGAAGCTGTCGGCCTGAAACCGGGTGGGGCAGACGATCCTGTCGGCATCCATCAGCGCAAGGGTCTGGACGGCGTTCTTGGCGTGAATGCGCATATCGTCATTGATATTGGTGGTATCGAACTCGAAATCGAAATCGGTGTCGCCCCCCTTGGCCCGATAATGAAGCTCCCCGAACAGAAGTTGCGGCACATCGGGATAGACCTGGCGAAGATGTACCGTCTCCCCCCAGGCAGGATGGGCGACGATGACGTCGGGTGTGAAGCCACGCTCCTTCAGCGCCATGGCGGCCCGCAACCCCGCTTCTCCCCGGATCAGGTCGGCTTCGGCCCGTACGGCCTGGTAGAAGATATTGGGGGTCGAACCGCGGCCTTGCCGCCAGCGGGCCAGCGGAACGCCGTCGATCTGACGCGACGTCGGTCCGCCGATCCCCACGACCCGATCGCCCCGCTCCATCAGGGCTGCCGTTAGCAGTCCGAACTGGCCGGGGAAATTCTGATGGATGATCAGAACGTGCCGCTGCGTCATACAGGGAGAATCTCCTAACGCCGATAGGCTTCGAGACGCCGGACGAGGTCCGGCGCCTTGGCTGAAACGCTCCGATGCTCCCA
>SCUQ01000183.1 GCA_004297635.1 Rhizorhabdus sp.
CGGACACCGGCCGGCCCCCACTCCATGGCCAGGCATTTGGTGAGCATGTTGACGCCGGCCTTCGCTGCACAGGCATGCGCCTGGAACATCTCGGGACGCGCGCCCTGCGGTGCGGTGATCGCGATCAGAGATGCGCCGGGCTTGCGCAGATAGGGGAAGCTCGCGCGGAACACGTTGAACGTGCCGATCAGATCGATATCGACGACGGTCTTGAACGCATTGCTCGACATGCCCGCGGCCGGCGCGAGGAAATTTCCCGCCGCGCCCGAGATGACGATGTCGATCTCGCCAAAGGCATCGCGCGTCTGGGCGAGGGCGCTGTCGACCGCCGAGAAATCGCGTACGTCGGCGGCGATGCCGAGCACCTGCCCGCCTGCATCGACGATCCCCGCCGCGGCCTTTGCGATCCGCTCGGCCGATCGGCTGATCAGCGCGACCCGTGCGCCCAGCCGCGCGAAATGTTCGGCGACGCCGAGATTGATGCCGCTCGATCCGCCGGCGACAAACAGCGTGCGCCCGGCAAATGTCTCTGACCTCGTCATGATGCTGTTCCTCGCGTGATGATGTTCAGAGGTTGGCGAGATGATCGCGATAGATGTCGCGCAGCGCCTTTTTGTCGGCCTTGCCGGTCGCGGTCACCGGCACATCGGCGACGACGATCGCGTCGGGAAGCCACCACCGCACCACGCGCGCTTCGAGATAGGCGCGGATCTGCTCGGGCAGCAGCTCGGCTCCGGCGTGCGGCTCGACCACCATCAGCGGCCGTTCCTGCCAATGCGGATGCGCTACCCCGATGACAGCAGCGACCCGTACGCCGGGACAGCCCGACACGGCGTTTTCCAGATCGATCGAGCTGATCCACTCGCCGCCCGACTTTATGACGTCCTTCTCGCGATCGGTGATGCGCAGATAGCCCAGCTCGTCGAGGGTGGCGATGTCGCCCGTATCGAACCAGCCCGCCTCGTCGGTCGCCGGGATATCGGGATAGTAGCGATCGACGACCCACGGGCCGCGCACCTGAAGCGCCCCCGCGCTCTTGCCGTCACGCGGCACCTCCCTGCCCTCATCGTCGACGACGCGGCGCTGGATGCCGTAGATCGAACGGCCCTGCCGGGTCGCCAAGATATGCTCGGCCTGCTCCTCGCCCTGGGCAAGCAGCGCGGGTGTCGGCGTCGCCGCGACGATCATCGGGCTGGTCTCGGTCATGCCAAGCGACTGCACCGCCGCGATGCCGTGCGCGCGCAGATCGTTGCGCAGCGAGACGGGCAATGGCGATCCGCCAATCAGCACACGCTTCAGGCTATGCTCGGCAATACCGATCGTCTGGAGGTGCTGGAGATAGGCACCCCAGATGGTCGGCACCCCGGCCGACAGGGTAACCGCCTCCGCCTCGATCAGCTCGTACAGGCTCGCGCCGTCGAGCCGATCGGCGGGCAGGACCATCTTGCATCCGTTGATCGCCGCCGCGAACGGAAGGCCCCAGCCATTGGCGTGATAGAGCGAGGATGCCGGCATCACCGCTTCGAAGGCCGACAGGTTCATCGCTCCGCTGAGCCCCGCCGCCATGGCATGCAGCACGATCGACCGGTGCGAATAGAGCACGCCCTTCGGATCGCCGGTGGTGCCCGAGGTGTAGCAGAGGATCGCGCCGCTATTTTCATCGAACGCACGCCAGCGATGCCCGGCGGGCTGGGCATCGATCAGCGCTTCATAGCTTTCCGCCGCCACCGCGCCGGGATCGAGCCGGGCCACGTCGGACAGCATGATATAGCGGCGAACGGCGGGCAGCCGAGGCTGGAGACGCTCGACCAGCGGCAGCAGATTGCGGTCGAAGAAGAGGACGCTGCTGCCGGCATGGGTGATCGTGAAGGCGATCTGATCGTCGTGCAGCCGCGGGTTCGCTGTATGCAGCACCGCCTGGATGCCTGGCGCCGCGTACATCAGCTCGAAATGCCGGTGCGTGTTCCACGCCAATGTGCTGACCCGGTCGCCCGCAGCGATATCGAGGCTTTGCAGCATGTTGGCAGCGCGTGCTACGCGGGCCGCCCATTCGGCATAGCCATAACGCCAGATCGGTTCGTCGATCAGGCGCGAGACGATTTCACGGCCCTCGTGCGCTTCGGCGGCATGCGAAAGAATGCCGCTGATCATCAGGGGCCGATCCTGCATCAGTCCACGAAGCATGCCTCTCCTCCCACGCTCTCACCTTATGCGTTGCATCCTGTACGTACGTTCCAAAATAATGTAAATGGGCCTTGCGGTTTTTGGTCGGAAATGTTGCAGTCAACCTAGACGGTCTCGATTATAAAATTAATAAATATCTGAAATATAACGATATTAATCCCCATCCATTTCCAAGCCGAGCCCAATAGCGATCGACACCAAAACGGATTGACAACCAGATCGGCCAATGATTATTTGGAACGGTCGTACAGGGTTATACGATCTCTGAGATGACCGCTCGCCACGCTCCGGCGTCGTGAAGGTCGCCGCCGAGTCGAAACGATGCCGAGACCGGGAAGCCGGTGCGGCGACGGTCTTTGCGGCACAGGTGCTGACCAAATGAGACGGGCTGCGGCAAAAGCCGATGCGCGTCATGATAAAACGGGGAGGATTGTTATGATGTCCTTAAGCAGATTGCTGAAAGTTTCGACGAGCATGCTCTGCCTTTCGCTGCCGGCGATGGCGCATGCCCAGGACCGCGCGGTCGTGCAGGCCGACGCCGAGAGCAGCGCAGACGCGGGAGCGAATTTCGGTGACATCGTCGTCACCGCCCAGCGCCGCTCCGAGCGGTTGCAGGATACGCCCCTGGCGATTACGGCACTGAGCGGCACGGCCCTCCAGCGTGCGCCGATCACGGACATCTCCGACATCCAGACGTCGGTTCCGAACGTCAACATCTCGCTTCACAACAGCGCAGCGGTGGTCGCCATTCGCGGCATCGGCTTCGACATCCTTACCGCCGGTGCCGACGGCAGCGTCGCCATCCACACCGATGGCGTCTACCAGTCGCGCCCCTCGTCCGCACTCGGCGCGCTCTACGACGTCGACCGGATCGAGGTCGCGCGCGGCCCGCAGGGCACGCTGTACGGCCGGAACGCTACCGGCGGCGCGATCAACGTCGTATCGCGCAAGCCGACCAGCACACCTGAAGGTTATGTCAACCTGACCTATGCCAATTATAACTCGGTCTCGGTCGAAGCCGCGCTCAGCGGCCCGATCTCGGGCGACGTTTTGCGCGCACGCATTTCCGCCAAGATCGAGCAGCGGGACGGCTGGGGCAAGAACCTGTTCAACGGCAAGGACATCGACGACGTCAAAAGCCGCGCCATTCGCGCGATGATCGATTTCCGGCCAAGCGATACCGTCAGTTTCCTGCTGTCGGGCGAATATTTCAAGCGGGACGACAGCGGCGCGGCCAACCATGTCGCTGGCTGCGTCACCCCGGTCTGCGGTCCCAACGCCGCCACCAGCCGGGGCTTCACCCTGCCCTCCGATCCGCGCGACGTGGATCAGGATTTCCAGCCGGTCTATCGGCCCGAACAATATGCCGTTTCGCTGACCAGCAGGGTCGAATTGCCATTCGCCGACCTGACCGCGATCAGCGGCTATCGCGACGGCAATTTCTACTGGCTGACCGATTTCGACGGCACCCGGCAGCGCGAGGCGTTCCTGACCCGCGAGGAGAATTACAAGACCTTCTCGCAGGAAGTGCAGCTCGGCCACCGCGACGGCAATGTCGACTGGATCCTGGGCGGCTTCTATTTCTACGAAAAGAATTATGCGCGGGCGAACGGGCATTTCGTTCCCTTCTTCGCGCCGACCTTCACCGACTATTTCCAGGGCGGCACGCTCTACACCAATGCCTATGCCGTCTTCGGCGAGCTGAGCTACCACCTAACGCCCGAACTGACCCTGACCGCCGGCGGCCGCTATTCGCATGAGAAGAAGCGGATCAAGGGCGAGTTCACCTTCACCCGCGGTCCGGTCAACATCGTCGCGCGCCAGGCCGCGCCGACCGCGGCCATTCCCTGCGTCACCTGCCGGGGTCTGCCGGACTCGGTGAGCTTCAACGCCTTCACCCCGAAGATCGGCGTGCAGTACAAGTTCAGCTCGAACCAGATGCTCTACGTGACGGTCCAGAAGGGCTTCAAGAGCGGCGGCTTCGCGGCCGGCGCGGTCACCCCCTCCTTCCAGCCCGAGACGATCTGGAACTACGAGGCCGGCCTGAAAGCGACTTGGCTCGATCGCGCGCTGACCACCAATATCGCGGTT
>SCUQ01000614.1 GCA_004297635.1 Rhizorhabdus sp.
GCAGGCCTATAGCAGCGTCGATGCCGCCGCGACGCCCGTCGCCGATGCGCTCGGCGAACTGGACCGGCGGCGCGAGGATGCCGCCACTGCCGGCGATGCGGCCACCGAGGCGGCGATCACCGACGCCCTCGTCCAGCTCCAGGCGCTGTACGAGGCGCAGCGTTCGGCGCTCGCCGCGCTGATGCCGGCCTGATCCGCCCGATGACCGCCAGCCCGTCGACGCCGCCCGTCGCGGCGCAGCGTCCGCACCAATATAGCCGCCATGGCGTTACGATCGACGATCCCTGGTTCTGGCTGAAGGACCAGAAATATCCGACGATCGACGATGCGGATGTGCTCGCCTATCTTCGTGAGGAGAACGGCTATTTCGACGCGGCGATGGCGCCGCACGCAGGCCTTGTCGAAACCCTGTTCGCGGAGATGAAGGCCCGCCTCAAGGAGGATGACGCGAGCGTCCCCCAGAAGGACGGCGACTGGCTCTACTGGTGGGCTTACCGGCCGGGGGGCCAGTATCGTATCTGGTATCGCAGGCCGGTTTCGGGCGGCGGCGAGGAGATCATCCTCGACGAGCCGGCCGAGGCCGAGGGGCATGACTATTTCCGGCTGCAGGTGCTCAGCGTCAGCCCCGATGGCAGGCTGGCCGCCTGGTCGGCCGACCGCAACGGTGCCGAGCGCTTCGAACTGCGCATCCGCGACCTCGCGACGGGCAGGGATATCGAGACGGTCAGCACGATCACCAATGGCGCCGTCGCCTGGGGGGCCGATTCGAAGAGCATCGTCTATACCGAGGTCAACGACAACTGGCGGACGTTTCGCGCCCGCCTCCACATCCTCGGCAGCGATCCGGCTGGCGATCCGACCGTCTATGAGGAGGTCGACGACATCGGTTTCAACGTCCGGGTCGGCAAGACCCAGGATGCGCGCTGGATCGTCGTCCAGACCGGCGATCACCAGACGACCGAGATACGGCTGGTTCCGGCCGATGATCCCGCCGCGCCGCCGATGCTGGTCAGCGCGCGGCAGGAGAAGCGCGAATATTCGGTCGACAGCGCGCAGGGATCGCTGTGGATCCTGACCAATGACGATCATGTGAACTTTCGCGTGGCGAAGGCCGATCCGGCCACGCCCGATGTCTGGCAGCCGGTGATCGCGGGATCCGACAGCGTCTATATCCGGGGGCTGAGCAGCTTCGCGAAGCATCTGCTGCTGACCGAACGGGTCGACGGGCTCGACCAGATCCGGCTGCGCGGCCATGACGGCGGTGAGCATCGCATCGCCTTTCCGGAGGCGAGCTATACCGCCAGCCTCGGCAGCAATCCCGAATATGATCCGTCCGCCTATCGGGTCGGCTATGCCTCGATGGTGACGCCGCAGACGGTGTTCGACTATGATCCGGCCACGCGCGCGCTGACCACGCTGAAGGTGCAGCAGATTCCGTCGGGCTATGATCCCTCGCTCTATGCGACCGAGCGGCTGATGGTGCCGGCGCGCGACGGAAAGATGGTCCCGGTGTCGGTGCTCTATCGCAAGGGCTTTCCGAAGGACGGATCGGGCAAGCTCTTCCTCTATGGCTATGGCGCCTACGGCCATGCGATCCCGCCCGGTTTCTCGACGGTGCGGCTGTCGCTGGTCGATCGCGGCTGGGCCTATGCGATCGCGCATATCCGGGGCGGCGACGACCTGGGCTATGACTGGTATCTGAAGGGCAAGGCCGAGCACCGCTGGAACACCTTCCACGATTTCTCGGATGCTGCGCGTGGCCTGATCGCGGCGGGCTTCACCAGCGCGGGCAACATCGCGATCAATGGCGGTTCGGCGGGCGGCGAGCTGATGGGCGTGGTCGCCAACACCGATCCCGATCTGTGGGGGGCGGTGGTGGCCGATGTGCCGTTCGTCGACGTGCTCAACACGATGCAGGACGAAAGCCTGCCGCTGACCCCGGGGGAATGGCCCGAATGGGGCAATCCGATCACCGACAAGGCGGCGTTCGATCTGATCCTGAGCTACAGCCCCTATGAGAATGTGGCGGCCCAGGCCTATCCGCCGATGCTGATCACCGGCGGGCTGAACGATCCGCGCGTCACCTATTGGGAACCGGCGAAATGGGCCGCCCGCCTGCGCGCGACCAAGACCGACGACAATCTGCTGCTGCTGAAGATCAACATGGGCGCGGGCCACGGCGGCAAGTCCGGCCGGTTCGAATCGCTGCGCGAGGATGCCGAGGCCTATGCCTTCGTGCTGACGCAGGTGGCATGAGCGACACACAGCCCGAATGGGATGCGAAAACGGCGACGGAGCTTGTCGGCAAACGGGTCTTGATTGGCATAACCTTCGTAACAGGT
>SCUQ01000184.1 GCA_004297635.1 Rhizorhabdus sp.
CTGTTGCAGAACGTGATACCACTGAACCGCATGGTCCGCACGATCGACCATCGCGAAGGCGACACCTCCGCCATGTTCGGCACGCTGTTCTGGAAGCCGAATGCGGACTGGGAGGTCGCCGCCGGCCTGCGCTACGATCATGAGAGCCGCACGGCGACAGGTTCGATCGCCGGTGTCGTCACGCCCCGCGCCCGGATCAAGTCCAATCAGGTCCAGCCCAAGCTCACCGTTACCCGGCATTGGGATCGGAGCCTGATGACCTATGCCTCGGTCGCGCGTGGCTATCGCGGCGGCGGCTTCAATCCGCCCAACGCCCCCTTCCGCACCTATAAGGGCGACTCGGCCTGGACATATGAACTCGGCACCAAATATGCGGCGCGCGGCTTCTCGCTATCGGCCGACATCTTCTACAATGATTATAAGGACTATATCGGTCTGAACTCGATCGCACCCGCGGTGCCCGCCGGGCTGGTCACGGTCGACCTCAATACGGGTGACGTCGAAAGCTACGGCCTCGAACTCGAAGCCGGGATCAAACCCACATCGCAATGGACGATTTCGGGCGGCCTGACCTATCAACATTCGCGCATCACCGACAGATCGCCCTATAGGCGGGTTACGGGCCGCACTCTGTCCAGCGACCGCCTGACCTTTCAGCCGGACGTGATGTTCAGCCTCACCAGCGATTATGCGGTGCCGATCGGCGACGATCTGCTGACCTTCAGCGGCGGGCTCCAGGGCAAGGGCAAGCGCTTAGCCGCGACCCTGAACCAAACCACGCCGACCTTCCTGAAAGGCTATACGCTCGCCAACGCCTCGATCAGCTACAAACATGGCCCGGTCGAGCTGGCGCTGTTCGGCACCAACCTGTTCAACAAGAAATATTTCGAGAGCTATATCGAGAGGACCACCCTCCAGCTGGCAAACCTCCCTCCTTCCGATCTCGGCATCATCGGCGACCGTCGCCGCTACGGTGTCCGCGCAAGCTTCGCACTCTGATCATGACAGCTCCCGTCTCTTTCGGACGCAAGCCGCTGCCATCCGGCTTTATCGACGACGTCCGCGCCGTGGCGGGCAAGCGCCTCCAGCTCGGGGAAGCGATCCGCCTCCAGCATGGATCGAGCGAGACGCATTATGACCCGGTGCTGCCGGATGCGGTGGTGTTCGCCCATTCGACCGAGGAGGTGGCGGCGCTTGTCAGGCTTTGTGTCGCCCATGATGTGCCGATCATTCCCTTTGGCGCCGGCACCTCGCTGGAGGGCAACACCACCCCCATCCACGGCGGCCTGACGATCGATCTCGGCGAGATGAACGCGATCCTGGCGGTCAACCAGGAGGATTTCGACTGCACCGTGCAGGCCGGGGTGCGGCGCGAGCAGCTCAACGAATATCTTCGCGACCAGGGGCTGTTCTTCCCGATCGATCCGGGCGCCAATGCCACGATCGGCGGCATGGCCTCGACCCGCGCATCGGGCACCAACGCCGTGCGCTACGGCACGATGCGCGAGGCGGTGCTGTCGCTACAGGTGGTAACGCCCGACGGCAGGATCATCCGTACCGCCCGCCGGGCGCGCAAATCGGCAGCGGGCTATGACCTGACCCGGCTGATGATCGGCGCCGAGGGTACACTGGGCATCATCACCGAGATCACGCTGCGTCTGCACGGCATCCCCGAAGCGATCAGCTCGGCGGTCTGCTCGTTCGACACCCTGAAGGGCGCTGTCGATACCGTCGTCCAGTCGATCCAGCTCGCGGTGCCGGTTGCCCGGATCGAGATCCTCGACGATTCCCAGATGCGGGCGTCGAACGCCTATTCGAAACTCAACTATCCCGAGACGACGACACTCTTCTTCGAGTTCCACGGTTCGGAACGCTATGTCCAGGAGCAGGTCGAGACCGTGCGGGAGCTAGCCGGCCAGAATGGCGGCGGCGCCTTCCTCTGGTCGAACCTGCCCGAGGAGCGCAGCAAGCTGTGGAAGGCTCGGCACGAAGCCTATTATGCCGCGATCGCACAGCGCCCCGGCGCGGTCGGCTGGACGACCGACGTGTGCGTGCCGATCAGCCGGCTTGCCCAATGCATCGTCGAAACCAAGCACGATCTGGCCGGATCGAGCGTACCGTCGACGATCGTCGGCCATGTCGGCGACGGCAATTTCCACGTCATCTTCGCGATCGATCCGGGAAGGCCCGAGGAGATGACCCAGGTCGAGGCGATCAACGAGCGGCTGATCACCCGCGCGCTCGCGATGGATGGCACCTGCACCGGCGAACATGGCATCGGGATCGGAAAGCAAAGACATCTGGCCGATGAACTGGGCGATGCGATCGACATGATGCGGCTGATCAAGCGGACGATCGACCCAAAGAATCTGTTCAACCCCGGCAAGATCTTCCAGCTCTAGACATTCATCCCGTTCGAACCGCAGACCTATCTGATAGCTATTGCCAGAACCTATCCGATAGGTTTATCGTTCCCACCTCATCAGGGGTGCTGCGCATGGGAAAGGTTGAACGGGACTGGATTCAAGTGTCCCATGAAATGGTGACACTGATCGGTGCGGGAGCGATCCCGCAGCGCCCTTGGCCGGTCGAGCCGGTTGCGCTCGGCTTCCGCTTTGGTGGGGTCGGTACCCCGGCAACCGTCCATTGGCATGCGACACCTGCCGCCACAGCGCTACCGGACGAACCGCTCGTTCTGCTCATAGCCTCCGCCGCGGTCGAGCGGCTGTTCGGGCCCTTGCCGGCCGACACGACGCGCAGCTTCCACATCAGCGCCGAGTTGCGGGAGATCATGATGGCCGTGCATGATTGCACCCTGCCCGAGCCAGTCCGCGAACCCTATCGTCTGGCCAAGAGCATCGAACTGCTGTGCGACACGCTCCGCCTGATCGGCGAGGGTGCGCTGGTGCCGGTGCTGGGGCAGTGCCAGTTGTCACGCGACGACAGCCGCCGCGTCCTTGCCGCCCGCGCAATGATCGACGAGCGCTGGCGGGAAAAGCTTACGCTTGCCGGACTGTCGCGCGCCTGCGGCCTCAACCGCAGCAAGCTGACGCGCGGCTTTCGCGAGATGTTCGACTGCTCGATAGCCGATACGCTGGCCGAGAAGCGGCTGGAAGGCGCGCGTGCAATGCTTCTGTCGACCGATCTGCCGATCGCGTCGATCGGCTATCGCTGCGGCTATCTCAACAATGCCAGCTTCTCCCGCGCCTTCACCCGGCGCTTCGGCACTGCGCCGACACAGTATCGCGCCCGAAAGCTGGCAGCGTGAGCCACGCTCCGACCGGCGAGGGCGTATCGCTCGTGCAACAGGCGGTGCAGGCGGTCCGCGATCATATCCGCGATAACGATCTGAAGGTCGGAGATACGCTGCCGGGCGAAGGGCATTTCGCCGAGAAGCTGGGTGTCAGCCGCGCGGTGATGCGCGAGGCATTCGGCGCGCTGGCTGCGCTTCGCCATATCGAGGTGGCGAACGGCCGGCGGGCAAGGGTCGGCGCGATCGACGGTTCGGTGATGGCGGCGTCGCTCGATCATGCCGTCGCGACGGCGCAGGTATCGATCAACGAGGTCTGGGACGTGCGCCGGACATTGGAGGTCCGCACCGCGGAACTCGCGGCCCTGCACCGCACCGATGAGGAAGCCGCGCGCATCATGGCCCTGGCCGAGACGCTGGCCGAAGCTGGGGACGATATGGACAAGGTCACCGCGGCCGATGTGGCACTGCACGAGGCGATTGCCGAAGCGAGCCGCAATCCGCTGTTCCTCGACATCGTCCGGTCCTTTGCCACGTTGATGCGGGTGGCCGTACCCGCCGCCTGGCGCACCCGCACCACCGATGTTCAGCGCCATACCGTCATCGCCCGCCACCGCGCGCTCGCCCGGGCTATCGCGGACGGGGACAGCGAGTCCGCGCGCGCCCTGATGAACGATCATTTCGATCGTGCCGTCGAAGGCAGGCTTCCGCAGGGCCCGGCGCAATAGCTCAGGCGTCCAGCGCCAGCGCGACCGCGCCGAGCGGGCCGGCCATCTCGCCCAGCCCGGGCGCCATGATGATCTCCGCCAGTTCGCGCGCGCCGACCCCGGTGACATAGCCGTTCAGCAGCGCCGCCGTGCGGGCATGGACCTTCGCCAGCAGCGCCTGACGATGCTGAAAAACACCGCCCCCGATCAGGATGCGCTGGGGTGACAATGTCAGCATCAGCGCCGCCATCGCCTCGGCCAGTTCGCCCGTCACCTGCTCCCACAGGACATGGTCGTCGCCGACATCGGCACCGTTCATGCCGGCGCGCGCGGCGATGGCCGGGCCCGAGGCAAGCCCTTCGAGGCAATCGCCATGGAAAGGGCAGACTCCGGGGAAATCGTCGCCTGGCACCCGCCGGACGCGCACATGCCCCAGTTCGGGATGAACCAGCCCATGGACCGGGCGGCCGTCGACGATCACACCACCGCCGATACCGGTTCCGATCGTCAGGTAGATGGCAACCGCGCAACCCTGCGCCGCGCCCCAGCGATATTCGGCCAGCGCCGCCCCCGCGACATCGGTATCGAACCCGACCGGCCATCCGAAGCGGGCACCGAAG
>SCUQ01000185.1 GCA_004297635.1 Rhizorhabdus sp.
AACAGCTTCTGGGCGCGGGCATAGCCGTCGCCGGGGCGTAGCCGTAGCGCCCGGTCGAAACACGCGACCGCCTCTTCGCGCCGGCCGGCCTGGACCAGCATATTGCCGAGATTGAGGTGCGCTTCGAACAGGTCCGGTCGCACCTCCGCGGCGCGACGGAAGGCCGTGATCGCCTCGTCTTCCCGGCCGAGTTCGCGTAGGGCCGTGCCGAGATTGTTGAATGCGGCGGCATGGTCGGGCCGGATCGCCAGGGCCCGGCGATGGCATTGCACAGCGGCCTCGATCCGGCCGAGGTGGCGCAGCGCAGCACCCAGATTATTGACGGCGTCGGCGGATTCGGGTTCGATCGCCAGCGCGTTGGAATAGGCTTCCACCGCTTCGTCGTGGCGCCCCAGTCCGGCAAGCGATGCGCCGATCAGATTGAACAGCGCCGCCCGGCCGGGATGACTTCGAGCCAGCACGCCCCCCCGCTCGACCACCACATCATGTCGTCCCGCGCGGTACAGCGCGACCAGCGCCGCATAATCGGCCTCGAAGCCGGTGCCGGTCACAGTCGGCGCGAAGAGCGATCGATCGCCATCAGCATGCCGAGACAGATCAGAACCGTCATCATCGCCGATCCGCCGAAGGACACGAGCGGCAACGGGATGCCCACCACCGGGGCCAACCCCATCACCATCGACAGGTTGATCGCCATGTAGAAGAAGATCGTGGTCGAGAGCCCGGCCGCGGTCAGCCGCGCAAAACGACCCTTTGCGCGGGCTGCGACCCCCATTCCCCAGCGGATGATCAGCAAATAGAGCAGGATCAGCACGAGCCCGCCGATCAGGCCCCATTCCTCCGCCATCGTCGCGAACACGAAATCGGTATGGCGTTCCGGCAGATAATCGAGATGGCTCTGGGTGCCGCCAAGGAAGCCCTTGCCGAAAATTCCGCCCGATCCGATCGCGATCTTCGACTGGATGATATGATAGCCGGTGCCGAGCGGATCGCTCTCAGGGTTGAGGAATATCTCGATCCGATCACGCTGATAGCCATGCATCATCGACAGGGCGATGGGAAAGGCGGCGGCGATCGCCAGCGCGGCACCGGCGAACAGGCGCAGCGGAAGGCCCGCCAGGAAAGCTACCGTGATGCCGCCTGCGCAGATCATGGTCGCGGTGCCCAGATCGGGCTGAACCAGCACCAGCGCGCCGGGGATGCCGATCAGCAGGGCAGGGGGCCAGATCGCGCCGAACCGCCGGATCTCGCCCGCTGGTAGCAGATCGTAGAAACGCGCGACCGCGAGGACGATGACCGGCTTCATGAGTTCGGAGGGCTGCAGGCGGATGAAGCCGAGGTCGAGCCATCGCCGGCTGCCGCCACCCACGAAACCGAACAGCTCCACCAGCAGCAGCATGACGACGATCACGACATAGGTTGGCAGGGCCGCCATCTTCAATCGGTCCTCGCCCAGCCAGCTGATCGCGATGGCTAGGCCGATGAACATCGTCAGCCGGATTCCCTGGGACAGCGCCCAGGGACTCATGCTGCCGCCGGCCGCCGAATAGAGGACCACCAGCCCGAAGC
>SCUQ01000186.1 GCA_004297635.1 Rhizorhabdus sp.
TCTATGCGCGGGCGAGCGGCCGCTGGACGCGCTATCGCGAGCCGATGAAATATGCGCTGCCCGTCCTCGCCCCCTGGGTGGAGCGCTACGGTTACAGCCTCGAATAGGGCGGCGCGCGTTGCGGGAAATCCCGATATCGGCTATCAAGCGGCCATTCCTTCCGGAGTAGAAGATGCGTCACATCACCCTGTTGTCCCTGGTTCTGGCCGGGATCGCGGCCATGCCGGCCGCTGCCCAGCAGCAGAGCCAGGAGAGCGAGAAGCCCGAGAACAAGATCGTCTGCAAACGCGATGCGGAGACCGGTACCCGCTTCAAGAAGAAGACGTGCCATAGCGTCGCCGAATGGGACCTGATCAGCGAAGAAAATCGTCGTGCCGCCAAGGAGCTCGTCGGGCCGGCGGTCAACGGTGCGCGGGGCAACTGACCCGCTATCCATGGCATGCTAGACAGGATCAGCCTGTCGATCAGCGATATCTCAGCCAGCCGGTCACCGACAGCCGGGGCTCTGGCGCCATCGGCGTGACATAGGACACGCTGTGCGCAGCGGGCACGGCAAATAGGCGCAGCGCGCCCATCGCCGGCACGAAGGCCTCCTCGACATGTCCGTCGGGGCGGTGAAACATCAGCAGGCCGCCCCATTCAGGCCGCCAGTCCGGCGTCAGCCCCAGCACATAGGCGGCGCGCCGCTGCTTGCCGACGACATCATCATCGTGACGGGTGAGATAATGCCCCGCCGAATAGGCGGTCGCCTGCCCGTCCGCATAGTCGAGATCGGCGATGCCGCTGATCTCGCGCAGCAGGTGGCGGACCTCATCCGATGACAGGAAGCTGACGAAATCGTCGAGCAGCGTCGTGCGCGCGGACGGGTCTTCGGGAACCCGGATCGCGTCGTAGCGGAAATGGAAGCCGTGCCGTGCCGCATCGAGCGAGCGCCGCTCGAGTTCGTCGCGCTGTGCCGGGCTCAGCCCGTCGATCGCACCGCGCGGCATTTCATACACTTTGTCGCCGGCGTTGAGCACGAGCTTCCAATCCTCGCGCGCGATCAGATGCGCACGCAGCCGCGCGGCATCGGGCGGCGACAGGAAATCCCGAATCTCGACCCGGCCGCCGCGATCGAAGGCGGCCTTGAGCGCCGCGATGTCCAGCCCCGGCCCTATGCTGAATTGACCGCTCATTCACCTGACCGCGCCATTGCCGATACCTACCCGGACGCTGCGCGCCGCGGTTGCTAAGCCATGCACCTGCTGGTAAAAAAAGCCAATAACGCCGGAGCATGTCATGCGCAGCAAGATCTTAGCCGCGACCGCCGCCTGCCTGTTCGGCCTGGCGTCGTCCCCGGCCTTCGCCGTGGGAGCCGACGCACCGCCGGCGAAGGACGATCCGCGCGACAAGGTCGTCTGCAAGACCAAGCCGCAGACCGGGTCGCGCCTGCGCGCCAAGACCTGCCACACCGTCGGCCAATGGGAGACCATTGCCGAGGAGATGCGGCGGACGGCGCAGGAAATGAACGGACCGGCCATCGAGATCCGGCGCAACTGACCTGTCCTGCCGCATCGGCGGCTTTCCCTGGGTGAACTGGATATAATGCGTCTCGATCGACCGTTGCTGAAGCTGCCGCGCTGCTATGACGCCGATGCGCTCGCCGCGGACGTGGCGGCGCTGCCCGCTTCGGCCTGGCTGCCGCATCCGGGCAAATTGCCCGGCAATGACGCGGTGCCGCTGATCACGCCCGGCGGCACCATATCGAACGGCTTCGCCGGGCCGATGGCGCCGACCGAGCATCTTGCCGCCTGCCCCTATATCATGCGGATCATGGCCGATCTCGGCGCGGTCTGGGGACGCAGCCGGTTGATGGGGCTCGCGCCCGGCTCGGACGTGCCCGAACATGTCGATGTCGGCTATTATTGGCGCACCCACCTGCGCGTCCATGTCCCGATCGTCACCGAACCCGGCGTCTCCTTCACTGCCGGCGGGGAGACGGTCCATATGGCCCCCGGCGAATGCTGGGTGTTCGATACGTTCCAGATGCACAAGGTTCGCAACGCCGGCAGCGCGAAGCGCATCCATCTCGTCCTCGACACCGTCGGCGGCGAACGGCTGTGGGACCTCGTCGCGGCAGCCCAGGCCGGCCAGGCTTCAGCCGAACCGCTGCTCCCCGGCGAGGGCGCCGGGCCGATCGCCTATGAGCAGGTCAATCTGCCGGAGATCATGTCGGGGTGGGAGATACGCTGCCATATCGATTATCTGCTCGGCCTGGCAACGGCCGGCCCGGCCAGGGACGCCGTGGCGCCAAGGCTCGAGCGTTTCGCGAGCAGCTGGATGGCGGCCTATGCCGAACATGGTACCGATCGGGCTGGCCTGCCCGTCTATCGCCGCCTGATCGACGGCATCAAGGAGGATCTCCGCGTCCTGCGCGCCTCGTCGATCCTGCTGTCGAATCAGGTGCCGCTCGATCGCGCGCTGGCTGAACTGATCTTCATGGTCGCGGTGCCCGCCGCCCGGCCGCAACCCGCGCTCGCCGCCACGAACTGAAACCATGATCATCTCGCACCAGCATCGCTTCGTCTTCGCGGCCGTCCCCAAGACCGGCACCCACTCGGTCCGTCAGGCGCTGCGCGTCCATATGGGGCCGGACGATGTCGAGCAGGCGCGCCTGATCGTCGAAAAGCGCTTCCCCTGGCCCGAACTGGCCAAGGTCGGCCACGGCCATCTCAGCTTCGAGGAAGTGCGCCCCTTCCTCGGCGAGACGGCGTTCGGCACCTATGTGAAGTTCGCCTTCGTGCGCAATCCGTTCGATCGCTTCGTCTCCTATTGCGCCTTCGCGACCAGCAAGCAGGGCAGTTTCGAGCGCGATCCGCAAGGTGTGATGCGGCATTTCCTGTTCACCGCGCCGCCCGAGAACCACATGGTGTTCTGGGCGCAGCATCGGTTTGTCACCGGACCCGATGGGCAGGTTCAGGCCGATATGATCGGCAAGGTCGAGACGATGCAGGCAAGCTATGACGCGATCTGCGCGCGGATCGGGATCGCGCCGACCGCGCTGGAAAAGGTCAACACCTCGAAGCGCGGCAATTATCGCGACTATTATGACCAGGAACTGATCGACGGTGTCGCCACGCGCTATGGCCGCGATCTCGAGCTGTTCGGCTACGATTACTGATGGCGCCGCCCACCCCGAATCCGCGCAAGGTGCGCGGCATCCGCCGGCTCGGCCCGGTCGATATCACGGCGCTGCGCGCGGCGGTGCTGGCCCTTCCCGAGGCCGAGTGGGATCGCGAGAATGCCGACAAGCCCAACCGCTTCGAGGCGCTCGATGCGACCCGCCATATCGTCTTCCGCTTCGTTTCCAGCCTGCGCGACTGGCGATCGGGATTTGATCGCCCCAACTGGGCGGAGTGGCGGCCGCTGATCGAGCCGGTGCTGATGCAGGCCGTGGC
>SCUQ01000187.1 GCA_004297635.1 Rhizorhabdus sp.
CCCGGCCCCGCGCGCCATGACCGCTGAAGAAATCGGAGGCGAGCGAGCGCACGATCGCCCATTGCCGGGCATTGGTGTCCTGCGCCTCGTCGACGAGGATATGGTCGGTGCTCTGGTCGAGCTTGTAGCGCACCCAGTCGCCCATCCCCGGCGTTTCGAGCAGTGCGACCGCCTTGCGGATCAGGTCGTCGAAATCGACGAGACCGGCAGCGCGCTTGGCCTGGGCATAGGCGCCCGCATAGCTCTGCCCCGCGCGCAACGCCGCGCCGATCAGCGCGACGAGCGCCGCCCGCTCGCGCCAGCCGATCAGCCGCAGGACCTGTTCGGCCAGCCGGCCGCAATGATCGGGATAGAGCGCATCGGCCTTGAGCAGACCGGACTGATATTTGCGCGGCTCGCGCGCCTTGGTGAGGACGACCGACACCACCTCGTCGAGCATCGCCGCACGCTGCGCCGGACCGGCGGCGATGAAACGGGCGACGATATCGGCATCGCGCAGCCCACTTGCCGTGTTCCAGCCGGCATTCGCCCGCGCCACGGCGTGGAAACAGTCGAGGTCGAGATCGGCGCAGCCCGCCTCGATCGCCGCCTCGACATCGCCGGCGGGGACGCCGAGCGTGCGGCGCAGGCGCGGTTCGATGCCTTGACGCGCGCCGAGCGACTCCATCGCCTCGGGCGCCCGCGCGCAATCGCCCAGATAGGCTTCGGCGCGCGCCTCGCCGAGCCGCAGGCTGAGCGCCTTGATATCGTCGATCAGGCCGAGATCGCCGCCGCCATGGGCGTTCTGCACCAGATCGGCGAGGGTGCGGCGGGCCAGAGCCGCCTGCTCGCGGCCCTCCAGCGGCCGGAAGCCGGGGGCGAGCCCGGCCTCCGACGGAAAGCCGGCAAGCAGGGTCTGGCAGAAGGCGTGGATCGTCTGGATGCGCAGGCCGCCGCCGGGCGCCTCCAGCACCAGCGCGAACAACTTCCGCGCGCGCCTGAGCCGTTCGGGCGTCGCGTCCTCGCCGAGGCGGGACAGGTCGCGCACCAGCTTCTGGTCGTCCTTCAGGCCCGCCCAATGCGCCAGGCGCCGCTGGATGCGTTCGGCCATCTCGGCGGCCCCCGCCTTGGTGAAGGTGAGGCACAGGATCGATTCGGGCCGCGCGCCACCGAGCAGCAGGCGCAGCACCCGCGCGGTCAGCACCTGGGTCTTGCCGGTGCCCGCCGAGGCAGAGAGCCAGACCAGCTCGCCCGGATCGGACGCGGTGCGCTGCTGGTCGAGCAGCGGATCGAGCGGCTTCAGGCGGTTGCTCATGCCTCGGCCTCGCCCGGCAGTAGCGTCATGTCGCGGCCATACCATTCGTCGAGCCGCATCAGCTGATCATAATCGCCATAGGGGGCATATTCCGGCGCGAGCTTCGCGGTGAAGGGCGCAGGGCCGGTCAGCCATTTCTCGACCGCCCGGGTCAGCGTCGTCGCGGCGAGCGCGGTGAAGCGTTCCGGATCGAGCCCGTCCTTGCCGCCCACCGGCCGCGCGACATAGCCGAAACTGCCGTCGCGGCCGCGCGCGAGCGACCAATATTCGAAGTCGATCGGAATCCCGTCGACACCCTCGAAGCCACCACGCTCGGCGATCAGCCCGAGCAGGCCGAGCTGCATCGAATAGCCTTCGGCCACCGCCGCGGCGCTG
>SCUQ01000188.1 GCA_004297635.1 Rhizorhabdus sp.
CGCCTTTAGCCCCGAAACGAGATCGGCCGCGTTGCGATAGCCGTCGGCGTGCGGCACGAAGGCGGCGCCCGCCACCGGCGGATCGCCCCGCAGCGCGACGATGTGCCGCACCCCGGCCTCCCAATAGGCACGCGCGACATCCTCGATCTCGGCCTTCGACGCTTCGACACAGGTCAGATGCGCGGCCGCCGGGATATCCGTCTCGCGCGCGATCCGGGCGACGGTGTTATGCGTCCGCTCCCGTGTCGAGCCGCCCGCGCCATAGGTGACGGAGACGAAACGCGGACGAAGCGGCGCCAAGGTCTGGACCGACTGCCACAGCGTCTCCTCCATCTTTTCGGTCTTGGGCGGAAAGAATTCGAAGGAGACAGCGGCATCGCCGGCCAGATCGGCAAACAGCGGGGTATCGAGCGCAAGGCGCGCTTCCTCAAGCTGACTCAGGGGAACGGATGTCATGATACTGCCTTCAATTGCGCGCGCTGACCGCGCACGCCCAACCAACATTTGACGGTCAGCTTATCGCCGACCAATGCTTCGATCCGGTCGAGCCCGAGCCCCGAGGCCGAAAACCAGCCCGCGATTTGATCGTCGCCGAAACCCAGCCGGACATGCGCGTCGCGGGCACGCAGTTCCTCGACGTCATGGCTCGCGAAATCGACGATCAGCAGCCGCCCGCCGGGGGCCAGCAACCTGGCGCTCTCGGCGATCGCGGCCGCCGGATGCTGGGCGAAGTGCAAAACCTGATGCAGGATGACGAGATCGGCCGATCCGTCCGCCAGCGGCAGAGCATACATATCGCCCTGACGCAGCTCCGCATGGTCGAGCCCCGCTTCCGCCAGCTTGACCCGCGCGAGGCGCAGCATCTCCGGGCTGCGATCGATGCCCAGCGCCGATGCCGCCCTGCCGCCGATCAGTTCGATCATCCGGCCGGTACCGGTGCCGATATCGACCATGCGGCCGATCGCTCCATCGGACAGCATGGCCATGATATGCTGTTCCACCGCGCTTTCGGCGACATGGAGCGATCGGATCGCATCCCATTCCTCGGCATGCTCGGCGAAATAGCGGGCGGCGGCGGCGGCACGGTCGGCACGCACAGCGGCGAGGCGGGCACGATCGGCAACCACCCAGGCATCCTCCGTATCGCGGCTCCAGTCGTCGATCGCGGCGAACAGCGGCGCGACGCAGGCATCGGAACCGAGCCCAAGAAACACCCAGCTTCCTTCCTTGCGCCGATCGGCGAGGCCGGCATCGGCCAAAATCTTCACATGGCGGGAGACGCGCGGCTGACTCTGTCCCAGCACCTGGGCCAGCTCGCCGATCGACAACTCCATTTCCCGAAGAAGGTGGAAGATGCGCAGGCGCGTGGGATCGGCAAGCGCACGAAAAATGGCCAGTGAGTCAGGAGGGGCATCGGAAGCCATATATGCAGACATAAAGAAATCTTTATATGTGGTCAAGGCGCTTGCCCCTCCGCGCGCTGCACGGCATGCGGTTGCGGCGCGGAACTGCGCCGCGTTTTAAGAGTAGGACAGCGTGACGGTTCGTTCCGTCCGAAAGGGGACATCGGCTATGAGTGGTTCGCGACAGGCTGCGGCGAGAATGATCGGCGTCGTGGCCCTGGGCATGCTCATATCGGGCTGCACGACCACGCGGGTAGGGACCGACCGGCTGGCCGAACGCGATCCGCTGGAAGGCTTCAACCGCACGATATGGGCGGTCAATCGCGGCGCCGACAAGGTGGTCGTCAAACCGGTGACGCAGGTTTATCGCGCCGTCGCACCCAAGCCCGCGCGGGATGGCGTCCGCAACTTCTTCGCCAATGTTTCCGAGCCCTTCTCCTTCATCAACAATATCCTGCAGGGCCATGGGGATCGCGCGATCCGCAACCTCGGCCGGTTCGTGGTCAACACTACGATCGGCATCGGTGGCCTGTTCGACCAGGCCACCCGCATGAAGATCAAGCCCGCGCCCGAGGATTTCGGCCAGACGCTCGCCGCCTGGGGGGCGAATGGCGGCCCATATCTGATGCTGCCCCTGCTCGGGCCATCGACGCTGCGCGATGCGGTCGGCCGTGGTACCACGCTGGTCGCGGATCCCTATCGCGTCTGCGTCAACCGATGCAACCTGCCCAGCGGCGTTCCGATCGCCCTGACAGCGGCCGAGGTGATCAGCACCCGCGACGGCCTGATTGAAACCGGTGCCGACAGCTTCCTGGAGTCCAGCCTCGACCCCTATGCCGCAGCGCGGTCGGCCTATCTCCAGCGCCGGCATGCCGACATCCTCAATCGCGATTCAGCCGATATGACGCTGGATGACGGCGATGGCGCGAATCCCGCGATCGACGATGCCATGTCCGCGGCCGACACGGATGCAGGAATTCCGGGGAACGATACGGCTCCGTCCACTGTCGATGCACCCCCGCCAGGGGCGGCGGAAACCGCGCCGAACGGCCCCGAAACGGCTGCTCCCGAAGCCTCCAAGCAGCCGAATTAACTACCGGAACAAGAGACATTGCATCGCACTGCGCAAAACTGTAAGAAGTCCCAGCCTGTTTCGGGGGGAAACAAGCCTGAACGTGATTGGAATCGTTCGAGCCACTCTCTTTCTTTAATTCACTTCCGGAGAATTCGATCATGAAGAAGATCGTTGCCCTTTCGCTTATCGCCGCCGCTTCGTTCTCGCTCGCAGCCTGCAAGCCGAAGGCTGAGGCTCCTGCCGAGAACAACACCGCGGTTGTCGACAATGCCGCTGACGCGATGGCCGACACCAACGCCGCGATGGTTGATTCGAACGCGGCTGCTCCGGCCGACAACGCTTCGAACGCAATGTAATTGAGCCGGTGGCCGCCTGGCGGCTACCGATCAAAGACGAAGGCCGCACCCCCCCGGGTGCGGCCTTTTTCTTTGTCCTTGATCTTCCGCGGTAGAGTGGAACGGCCGAGAAATCAGCGGAAAAGCGGCTGGTTGACGATCGCTTCCTCGGCCGAACAGGCCTGGACCGACGGTGCCGTTCCCGTCCGCTGAAGCGCCAGCAGTTCGGCGCGCGCAGCAACCACGGCGTCGGCATAGCTCTGCTCGGTGCGCACCACCGCCATCGTCGCGCCCGCGACCATCCGGCCGGCCTCAACCGCGCTCATGCTATGCGCGCCGCAGACGATCCGGCTCTCGCCATAAGCCCGCCCCCGCGCGAGGATCGGGGCCGCCCGCTCGTGCAGTATCTCGGCGAGGATCAGGCCCCAGGTCCACCCCTTGGTGGCGGTTCCCGAGGGATAGTCGTAGCTCATCGCCAGCTCGTCGGTCTGCGGCTCGCAGATCTCCCCCGAATCGAGCAGGAAAGGTCGCTTCCTCTTGTAGAAGCTCCTCAGCTCATTGGTCTCGCGGGCTGTATCGCGCGACGCCTTTTCCAGTAACGCTGCCGTCTTGGGCGCATTGAGCGGGGTCATATTGACGCGGGCGGCGCAGGCGAAGCCCCGCATCATCGCGGCGGGATCGCCGGCGAGATCGGACACCGCCATGTCCCAGCGCGGCGTGCCCTTCAGCGAGCGGGTCAGCTTGAAGATTTCCCGATCGGCCACGCCCCGCGCTTCCTGCGGGATCGGCGCCGGCAGCACGACATCGATCAGGGTGAGGTAGCCAGCGTCCAGAAAGGCATTCGCCCCCGGCGCCGCGGCTACCACCAGCCCCAGCGCGCCAGCCAGCGCGGCGACCTTCCCGACACGGCTCCATGCCTTCATAACCGTTCCCCTCGACCAAAGCCCGATATGCAGTCTGCCGCGTGGCCGGCTGCGTCAATCGTTGTAGTAGCCGCCGTAGCTCTTGCTGTAGCCATAACCATAGCCGTAATCGTCAGCCACCAGTCCGGCATTGTAGCGGTTGAGCACAGTGCCGATGCACGGTGCCGGGCTGAGCAGGCGGAAGCTGTCGCGGACCTGCTTGCGCGTCGTCACCCCGTCTTCGATGATCATCAGATAGGCATCGATCTTCTGGCTGATGATGACCGCATCGTCATTGGCGAACACCGGCGGCAGATCGCATAGACAGATCGTCTTCTCCGGCAGCTGCCGCATCGCGGTGATCAGCGAATCCATCCGCGGCGAACCGACCAGCTCGTCCGATGCCGCCGCATTGGGATAGCTTGGGAAGACGGTAAGCTGCTCGTTCGGAATGGTCCGCGCGACCTGAGCCAGGTCGTTGATCGTGCCGTCGAGGAAATGCGAGATACCGACATCGCCGCTCAGCTTGAAATTCTTGGCGATGGTGGAACGCCGTAAGTCGAAATCGAACAGATAGGTGTGAAGGTCAGGCGTGCGCGCCAGCGCCGCGGCCAGGTTGGACGCGACGAAGCTCTTGCCGACCTTCGGCGTCGGCGAGGTGATGCCGATGATCTTCCAGCCTCGCGCCCGCGCGATACGCAGCAGCTGCGCGCGTAGCAGGGTGAAGGGGCGCGAGCGGACATCCTTGCTGTCGAAGCCGTAGAGACCGCTTTCTCGAAGCTTGTCGAAGCCGGTGGTGCGGCCAGCGTCGCCAGCCAGCGGAAAGGCTGGCTCCCCGCTCTGCGGAGGATCGAAGCTCATGCGCGCGCCGCCTTCCTGCGCCGGAACAGACCGCTCTTCTTCGTCTTCCGCGCCTTGCCGCGTATCTTGGGCTTGAGGGTCGGGATCACGACCAGCGGCCCGACGCCGAGCAGCGACTGGAGCGCCGCCGACCCACGAATGGGGCGCCGCAGCAGTTCGACCAGCAGGGCCAGCCCGAGGCCCAGGCCGATGCCTACCGCGAAGCCCCCGACTACCAGAAGTGTTCGGTTCGGCGAATTGGGTTCGTCGGGAAGGGTCGGCGGATCGACCAGCACCAGCCGCTCACCGCGCTGCTCGGCCGCCATTTTCTGCGAAGCCTCCGCCGCGAGCAGATTGCCGGAGATGCGCTCATAATTGGAGCGCAGGCCATCCGCCTTCGCTTCCAGCTGACGAATATTCTCCTCGATCAGCGGCGCCCCGCTCTGTGCGGCGATAGCGGTGCTGGCGCGCGACATGTCCGCCGTCTTGGCGGTCGTCAGCGACGCGATCGTTCGGTTGTTGGCGGCGATCTGGGCACTGATCGCGGGATTGTTGCGCGGTCCTGTATTGGCCTTGGCGGCAGCGCGGGCCTCGGTCAGCCGCTGTCTGGCGGCAATCACATCGGGGTGATTGTCCGAATAGAGCGATTGAGCGGAGGCCAGCCCGGCCTCGGCCTGCTGGACCCGCTCGTCGGCACTGGTGCTGCCGCTGTTCAGTCGTCCCTGCAACTCGGTATTCTCGCGCTGTAGCTGGGCGATCTGGACGTCGTAATTGGCGGTCGAGGGGATGAAGCCGCCGACCCGCGACAGCGCCAGTCCGTTGCGGGACTTGATCTCGGCGATCCGGCCTTCCAGTTCGGTGATCTGGCCTTGGATCTGCGCCGACTGGTCACGCAGAAAGCCGACCGTGGCATCGGCCTGCGCGGCGATCTGCGTGCTGTCGAGCTTGAGCAGCTTCTCGGTATATTGCTGCGTGACCGCCTGGGCCTTGGCCGGGTCGGAATAGGTGAAAGAGACGGAAAAGGCGATCGTGCTGGACGTGCCGCGCCGTTCGGCGAGCTTGTCGATATCGGCGGTCACGGGCGTGATGGCGGTGTCGCCGCGCATCATCTCGATGATGGTCGACAGCGAGTTCCGGCGCCGCTGCGATGTGTAGAGATCATTTTTCTGGATCAGTTCGATCAGGCCCGGTCGGCTGAGGATCTGCTGCTTGATACGCGCGATGCGCTGATCGATCAGGTTGTTGACCGAGGTCGCGGCGATCGCCTCCGGCAACTCCTTCGATTCCACGACGACCGTCGCCGACGACTGATAATGAGCGGGCAGGCCGTAGGCCAGTCCCACGCCGGTCCCCATGCAGACCGCGAACGGAATGATGACGAACCAACGGCGCTGGATCAGGATCTGCGGAAGATAGGCCAGCAGTCCGTCGGAAAGCTCGACGTCAGTGATCGTGTCGGCGAGATCGTTCATCAGGGCTTCGGAAGGCGGACAGTGGCATAGAGGCTCCCGCCCAGGTCGGTTTTCACCGGGGGGCCGCCATAGACGTCGCGATAGAGCGCCTCGGCACCGAGCGTGACCACCGGCGAGAGCTTCCAGTCGACCCCGGCGCGGCCGCTGACATATTGGCGGGTCCCGATGGTGTTCAACTGCGATGTGCTGCGCGCATAGCTGCCATTCCAGGTGACGCCCACCCGCTCGCTGAGCGAACGGCGATAGCTGACGCCGACCTGGGTGCGCTCGACAGTGCCGCCGATGCCCGATGCGCTGACCGAACGATCGGCGAAGGTGCAGAAATAATCCTTGGCGCCGGTGTGGCACAGCTCGACCG
>SCUQ01000018.1 GCA_004297635.1 Rhizorhabdus sp.
TAGGCGACCGAACAATGCGACAGGCAATAGGGGAAGCCGGGGTTGATCGGTTCGCCGCAGAAATGGAAGTCGGGCTCGCCGGGATGGCCGAGCGGCCATTTGCAGACCTTGTCGTTAAGATCGAGCAGGCTGGTCTTGTCCGCGACCTCTGCCGAAGGCTTGGCCGGAACCAGACGGCGCGGCGGCGCGGGCGTAATCGGCGCGCTCTGCTCGCCGGGTGCCTGCCGCGCGAAACCGCCTGGGCCGATCGAGCGGACCATCGGCTGCGGTGGCGATACGGACGCTGAGGCCGCGGGCGGCGGCGCTACGGGCGCCGCTGCGACGGGCGCGGGGATTGGCGCGGGGCGCGGCGCGGGGGCCGCCGGTTTTTCAGGCGGCGGCGCGGAACTGGCGGGCGCGGGCGCAGTGCTGGCGGCAGCGTCACCGCCCTTGACCGGAGAGGGGCGTGCTTCGAGGCCGAGGCGGTGGGCCTTGCCGATCACCGCGTTGCGGCTGACGCCACCTAAGTCATCGGCGATCTGACTCGCCGTCATCCCTTGCCCCCACAGGCGCTTGAGCTGGTCGATCCGTTCTTCCGTCCAGGACATGCTTTCACCTCATTTGCACCCGCCATTCCGGTTTCCCGAGACTTGCGGGCGGGGCAGTGAGCCGATAGGCGAAATGCCCATGAGCGACCAGCCCCAAAAATCCATGATCCCTCCTCCAGGCCAGCCGGTAATCCCGTTCGTCAACTGGGGGGGAATGCGTGCCCTCTATGTGAAGGAGGTGAAGCGTTTCTTCAAGGTCCAGCTCCAGACTATCTGGGCGCCGGCCTTCACGACACTGCTATACCTGATCATATTCACCGTCGCACTGGGCGGAAATGGCCGCGAGGTGATGGGGCATCCCTTCGCCACCTTCGTCGCGCCGGGGCTGATCGCAATGGGGATGATCAACGCCGCTTATGCCAATGCCAGCTTCTCGCTGCTGGTCGGCAAGATGCAGGGCACCATCATCGATTATCTGATGCCGCCGCTGTCGACTGGCGAGATGCTGGTGGCGCTGGTCGGCGCTTCGGTCACGCGGGCGGTGCTGGTCGGCCTGGCCTTGTGGGCGGCGATGCTCTTCTGGCCGGGTGTCGACGTGATACCGGTCCACCTGGGTGCCGTCATCTGGTTCGGCCTGATGGGCGCGATATTGCTCAGTCTGATCGGCGTGCTGACATCGATCTGGGCGGAGAAATTCGATCATGCGGCCGCGATCCAGAATTTCGTGATCGGTCCGGCGGCCCTGCTGTCGGGCACCTTCTATTCGATCGAGCGGCTGCATGGCGCGTTCCAGACGCTCAGCCATCTCAACCCGTTCTTCTATGTGATATCGGGCTTCCGCTACGGCTTCATCGGAACGTCCGATTCGCCGATCCTGATCGGTGCGATCAGCCTGCTGGTGCTCAATGCCGTGCTGGTGTGGGTCAATTATGTGGTGCTGGCCCGCGGCTGGAAGATCAAGAGCTGACAATAAAAAGGACCGCCCCGAAATACGCCGGGGCGGTCCTGTACTGAAGGCTTCAGGCCTTATTTGTAATGGCGGCGACCGCGCTTATCGACATAATATTTACGGCCGTAGCTATCGCGATAATAGCGATGCTTGCCCTTGGTCAGGGCCGTGATGGCCGCGCCGCCGGCACCACCGATCAGCGCGCCTTCGCCGACGCCGAGACCGGGGATCACGGCACCTGCAACCGCGCCGCCAACCGCGCCGATTCCGGCGCCCTTGAGCACCTGACTGCTATTCTGCGCCATGGCGGGCCCCGAAACGCCCGCAACGGATAGGGCGATGGCCGCCGCGATGAACTTGTTCGTCTTCATGACAACTTCCCTTCCAAAAAACCTGTGGTCAGAAAACG
>SCUQ01000189.1 GCA_004297635.1 Rhizorhabdus sp.
GGCGCGGCGAGCCGGGCCAGCCCGCGCTGACGGACGAGGTTGCGCAGCAGGAAAGCGAAGCCGGACAGACCCACCAGCGCGCCGCGCTCCGGCCGGGGCCGCATCAGATATGCCGACTGGACAGGGCGTCCCAGCGCCTGCGCCGCAGCGGCGAGATGTGCGATGCCATCGTCCGCGATCGCGCAGTCGGCATCCAGGACGATCACCACGTCGGGCGGATCGTCAGCCAGATGGCGGCGCGCGAAGCCGAGGGCATAGCCCTTGCCGCGTTGCACCGGATCATGCCGCTCGATCGTTTCGGCACCCGCCGCTCTGGCCCTTGCGGCGCTGTCGTCGCTGCAATTATCTGCGACGACGAGCAGCCTTGTATGCGCCGGCGCGGCGGATCGCGCGGCATCTACCGCATGGCTGATGCTGGCCGCCTCGTCATGTGCCGGGATGATGATGGCAATCGACGGCGAGCCGCCGGTCGGGATGGGCCGCGCGGGCAATTGCGCCGCGAGCAGTTCGATCGCCAGCACCAGGGCCGGCCAGGCCGAGACGATCAGCAGCACCCAGGCGGCGGCCTCGATCATGGCGACTTATACTCGATCAGCCGGCCACGCCGCAGAAAGCGCTGGTCGAAATGGTAGCGCATCAACCCTATCATCTCGGCATATTTGCCGATCGCCAGAAACAGGCTGAGAGCCCAGGCGCGACCGAATGGATGATGGCGGCGTTCGTACAGAGCGACGCGAAGGATCTGCGTTGCGACGAGCAGCACCACACCCGGCGCCAGCAGGCCCCAGCGGGAATGGCCCATGGCGGCGAGCAGCAATCCTCCAAAGAAGAGTGCGGGCACCACGCCCGCCCAGAACAGGATGCGCAACTCGTTGCGGGCGAAGCTGTGGAGCGGAGAATTGCGGTGCCGGTCGGCCAGTTCGGCAAAGGCATGGCCGGCGCGCATCGTGCGGCGCCACCATTGGCTGAAGCGGGTCATCGAGGAATCATGCGTTGCCATCGTCGCGGCGAGGCAGAGCAGCCGCCAGCCCGCGGCGCGCATCCGGATCGCGAAATCGGGGTCCTCTCCCGCGATCATGCCGGCGCGATAGCCCCCGGTGGCGCGCAAGGCCGCGGCCCGGAACAGCACGCTGCCGCCGAAGACGCCAGCAGGCCCCGCGGGCACCGCCCACTCGACATCGCACATCCAGCTGTAGATCGACAGGTCGGGGTCGCATTCGCGCAGTTGGCCGAACGCCGCGCCCAGGCCCGGATCCCCATCCAGCGCCGCCGCACCTGTCGAAATCCAGTCAGGATCGAGCGCGCAATCGCCATCGAGCACCTGGATATACCGGATTGCGGGGTCGGCCAGTGCCTGAATGATCCCCGCATTGCGCCCGCGTGCGGCCGAATAGCCGCCGGCAAGCTCAAGCTCGATCACTTCGGCACCTGCTGCACGTGCACGATCGGGGCTGCCGTCTTCGGACCCGGAATCGACGTAGATGGTGCGATACCGGCTGGCCGAGGCCAGGCTGCGATCGAGCCGGGCGCCTTCATTGCGGCCGATTACCACCACTGCGACATCGGTCCGGAACATTGTTTACGCTTTGCCCTATTGATCGCGTAGGTCCACCCGGGTGTAATCAGACGGAAAGGGGCGGCTGGCAAGAGATGGCTTCGGTTGTGGCACGCATTGTGGCGGCGGCGGCGCTGTTCGTGCTCGCCGCATGCGGTTCGTCCGAGCAGCGGGCCGAGAAGGCTGCCGTTCGCGCCGATGTCTTCTACGCCCGGCGCGATCTCTATTCGGCGCGGATCGAGATCAAGCGCGCGATCGGCGCGCAGGACGACGTGCCGGAATATTGGGCCAGGCTCGCGCGGGTCGAGCTGGCCGATGGCCATTATCTGGAAGCCTATCAGGCCTATTCCCGCGTCGTCGAACTCGATCCGGACAATGACGAAGCGATACAGACGATGGCCGAGCTGTCCTACCAGGCCGGATCATTCGAAGATGCCGAGCGGCTTGCCGACAAGATATTGGAGCATCAACCGCGTTCGCTGCGGATGCTGCTCGTCAAGGGTGCCGTGGCGGCTAGCCGGCGCCAGGTTCCCGAGGCGCGCGCAATCGCCGAGCGGATGCTCTCGATCGACCCGACGAACGAGGGCGCCACGATTTTGCTAGCGCGGGTTATCAACATGGGTGGCGACCGCGAGCCGGCGATCACGCTGCTCGAGACATCGATCGCCAAAGATGGGGAATCGGTCGTCAAGCTGATGGCGCTGCTCGATCTCTATACGGGGCGGGACGATTTTCCGCGCGTCGCGCGCAGCTTTGCACGTCTCTTCGCGCTGCAGCCCGGCAACGCCGATCTCCGGCTGGAATATGCCAAGCTGCTCTATGAGCGCGGCCGGCCCGATCGTGCGCTGGGCATGCTCGCCCGGCTGAGCCGGCGGCACCGGGGCGATCCCGCGATCGAGCAGCGGATCGTCGATCTGTGGACCGAAGTGGGCAGCGACCGCGTCGATGTCGACGCGGTGCAGCGCTTCGTGGCGACCACCGGCGATGCGCCGATGAAGGTAGCGCTGGGCCATCTGCTGCTCGATCAGAAGCGATATGCCGATGTCGAGACGGTGCTGCGGCCGCATATCGACAAGGGGGAGATCAGCGCGGCGAAGGTCGAAGCCGACGTTCTCTATGCCGGGGCGCTCGCCGGGCTGGGGCGCAGCGCCGAAGCGCTGGCGCTGGTGGACAAGGTGCTGAAATTCGATCCGAGCAATCCGCGCGCCTTGCTGATGCAGGTACGGGTATCGGTTGCCTCCGGCGACCTCGCCCGCGCGCTGAACGATGCCCAGACGTTGGTACGCGACAACCCCGGCATGGCCGAAGGGCGAGTGGCGCTGGCCAGCATCTATGTGCGCCGCAACGAAAAAATCCTGGCCGATGCCGCTTTCGCGCGGGCCATGAACGAGCTGCCCGACAATGCGCAGATGCTGACCGCCTATGTCGATTATCTGCGCGGCACGCAGCGCGAGGCGATGGCGCGCGAGGTCGCCAAGCGCTTCTCGCGCAACAATCCCCGCATGCTGGCCGGATGGAAGGTGCGGACCGAGCTGTGCCTGGCGGCCGACGACAAGCCCTGCCTGACGGAGACGCTTTACGCCCTCGACCAGGTCGTCGGCGCCCGGCAGGTGCGGCAGAAGATCGAGGCGCGGATGCCTGCCTTCGCCGCAGCGGTGAAGGCAGCGGTCGCAAAGCGCGAACAAGAGGACAAGAGGAAGGCTTCCGGCGTGATGGACAAACCCGCTGGGCAGGAGACGCCATCCTGTGGCACGACGGGCATGCCATGCTGAGCAAGGTAAGGGGGGAGATCGCGGCTTCGGAACCCCGGTCGCGCAAATATCGATTCACCTCCAACGTGATCGCGACGATCATCGTGGGGGTCGACCTGTTCTGCCTTATCCTCGGGCCCCTGCTCGCGCCGCTCGCCTATGAGCTGTTGCTCGGCCCGCAATATTTCATCGAACGCCATGTCAACGTCGCGGTGGTGATTTCGGTGAACTTCTTCCTGATCCGGCTGTCCCGCAACAGCTACGCCCATCCGATGGGACGTGGCGGAGACAGCGACCAGGCCGTAGCCTTTGAGTTTCTGCTGGCCGCCTTGCTGGTCTATGCCACGGTCTGGCAGCTCGGCGCGGCCAAGCCTTTT
>SCUQ01000190.1 GCA_004297635.1 Rhizorhabdus sp.
CTCTGGTCGATGACGATCGTGGGCGACATGGACCTTTTGGCCTCCCGACAAGATTGAGCGGCCGACACGCTATGGCCCGAATTAAGCCCGCCCTGCCTAGCGCAGCGCTTATGCGCGTTCAACCATGCTACGCACCCTTTACGATGCCCGCCTTTGAAACTATGCGCGATCGAAAGAGACAAAGGTGCGGAGGATGCCTGTTGCCGGATTCGCGGCATCATCACGCGCCTACACGTTAGGAGTGGCACCCTCATCAGGTAGCCTCACCCGTATAGGAGAATATTGTGCCTCAGCTCACGCCCGCTTTCGGTCTCGACAAACAGGGAATTGATGTCGACGCCGGGCTCCACTGGAATCTGGGAACCGCGCCGCTCGTCGAGCTGGCGGTCCAGCGTGGCGAGGGCCTGCTCGCCAAGGATGGTCCCTTCGTCGTCAAGACCGGTACCCACACCGGCCGTTCGGCCAACGACAAGTTCATCGTCCGCGATGCCGAGACCGAGAACAGCGTCTGGTGGGGCAAAACGAACAAGGGTATGACGCCCGAACATTTCGCCGCGCTGAAGGCCGATTTCCTCGCGCATCTCAAGACGAAGGATACGCTGTTCGTCCAGGATCTCTTCGGTGGATCGCAGCCGGCGCATCGCGTCAACACCCGCGTCATCACCGAATTCGCCTGGCACAGCCTGTTCATCCGCACCCTGCTGGTGCGCCCGGAGGCGGCCGAGCTTGCGAATTTCGTTCCTGAATTCACGATCATCGATCTGCCCAGCTTCGTCGCCGATCCGGCGCGCCACGGCTGCCGCAGCGAGACGGTGATCGCGGTCAACTTCACCGAGAAGCTGATCCTGATCGGCGGCACGCGCTATGCGGGCGAGATGAAGAAGTCGGTGTTCGGCATTCTCAATTACAAGCTCCCCATTGCCGGTGTGATGCCGATGCACTGCTCGGCCAATATCGGTCCCAATGGCGACACCGCGATCTTCTTCGGCCTGTCCGGCACCGGCAAGACGACGCTGTCGGCCGACGCCTCACGTACGCTGATCGGTGACGACGAGCATGGCTGGTCGGACGAGGCGGTCTTCAACTTCGAAGGCGGCTGCTACGCCAAGATGATCCGCCTTTCGGCCGAGGCCGAGCCGGAAATCTACGCGACCACCAAGCGCTTCGGCACGGTGCTGGAAAATGTCGTCATCGATCCCGACACCCGCGAGATCGATCTCGACGACGACAGCCTCGCGGAGAACAGCCGCGGTTCCTATCCGATCGACTTCATCCCGAACGCGTCGGAGGAGAATCTCGGCCCCGTTCCGAAGAACATCATCTTCCTGACCGCCGACGCTTATGGCGTGCTGCCGCCGATCGCGAAGCTGACCCCCGATCAGGCGATGTATCATTTCCTCTCGGGCTACACCGCGCGCGTCGCCGGTACCGAGATCGGCGTGACCGAGCCGTCGGCAACCTTCTCGACCTGCTTCGGCGCGCCGTTCATGCCGCGTCATCCCTCGGTCTATGGCAATCTCCTCAAGGAGCGCATCGCCAAGGGCGGCGTCGACTGCTGGCTGGTCAACACCGGCTGGACCGGTGGCCAATATGGCGTCGGCCATCGCATGCCGATCAAGGTCACGCGCGCGCTGCTCAATGCCGCGCTCGACGGCAGCCTCAACAATGCCGAGTTCCGCACCGACCCCAATTTCGGTTTCAAGGTTCCGGTCTCGGTATCGGGGGTCGAGAGCAAGATCCTGAACCCGCGTGAGACGTGGCCCGACGCTGCGGCCTATGATGCGACGGCCCAGAAGCTGGTCGGCCAATTCATCGAGAATTTCGCGCAATTCGCGGATCATGTGGACGAGGGCGTCCGGCAGGCAGCGCCGACAGCGGCCTGACGAAACTCCGGAAACGGCCTAGAGGCCTTCAGGAGGGCGCCCCGGTTTCGATCGGGGCGCCCTTCTTTTTTGGGAAATGACAATGACGAAGACGGAAGGGCCGCGCCTGTTCGCGGACGATGAAGCGATTGCCCGTATCGGGCGGGGCCTGCTCGATCGCAGTCTGCCGCGGGAGGAGTGGACCCATGAAGCACATCTCGCGGCGTGCCTGTGGATCATAACCGAGCGGCCCGAGATCGATCCCGCGCGCGACATGCGCGGTATCATAAGCGCATATAATGAAGCGGTCGGAGGGGTGAACGACGATCATGGCGGCTATCATGACAGCATCACCCACAGCTTCATCGCCGGTGTTCGGGCCTGGCTGGCGCGCAGCGATGCCACCACGCTGGTCGATCGGGTCAATGGGCTGCTGATGGCGCCCGAGGGACGCCGTGATTGGCCGCTCGCATTCTATAGTCCCGAGCGGCTCTTCTCCGTCGCCGCGCGGCGTGGGTGGATCGAACCCGATCTGAAAGCTTTCCCGATGGGAGATACCGAAAATTAAGGGCCGCGCGATATGCCGGTCCTGACAATTTCCAGGTAGGTGCCATGTACGAAGGAAAGCCGCCATCCTCCGCCGGCCGTAAGGGCTGGAGCCTTGATTCGCTGTTCGGTCGCGGGGCCGAGGAAGGGATGCCCCTGCCGGCCACCGTTCCCGGCGAGGCCCCGGGCGCGGTTGCCGAGGCGGCTCCCGCCAATGATCTGTTCAGCCGGATCGGCGGCTTCCTGCGCGCGCATCGGCTCGATCCGACGCCGGTCA
>SCUQ01000191.1 GCA_004297635.1 Rhizorhabdus sp.
GACATGGGCGGCGGGACGCTCGGAAGTGGAGGTCACTTCCGGGGTCAGGCCGCCATTATGCGTCCGGGGGGACATGACGGCAGCGCTCGTCATCATTGTCGTGCTGATCTTCATCGCAACCATGTTGGCGGCGGTGATGCTGATCGCGTGGCACAGTTTCGGCCGGCCGCGTCACGCGCTGGTCTGGGCGCTCGCCTTCGCCATCGCCACCGCACAATGGCTCTGTAATCTGGCGCTGCGCACCGGCCATGACGACAGTGCCTTTCTCTATTCGGCGACGGCCGGGCTGGGGTGCCTGTCCAACGCGCTGATCGCCGTGGGCTTCGTCCAGCGAAACCGCGCGCCGAAACGGGTGATGCCGCTGCTCGCCGCGGCCGCCATCTCGTCCCTCCTCATCGCGGCCTCCAATTTCATCCAGCCGCAGCTGGGCATACGCTATTCGACAGCGCTGGGCTTCTGCGGCCTGATGATGCTGGTCAGCGCCGGCAACGTCGCCGCGAGTCTTCGTCAGGCCTCGCTTCCCGAGCGCGCGGTGATGCTGATGCTGGTGCTGTTCGCCTTGATCGCGCTGACGCTGGCGGCAGTGGCGCTGGGACAGGCGGGCGCCGCCGACGGCGGCAGGATGCTGCTGTTCCGGTCGGTGTTGACCCTGCTCTATCCGATCGCTTTCACCGGGGTCGGGCTTTTCTCGGTATTCCTGGTCGCGGCCGATCTCGCGGATAATATGCGGATGCTCGCGACGTCGGATGTGCTGACCGGCGTCTACAATCGGCGCGGCTTCGACGATGGCGCGGAACGGGCGATTCGCAACGCGCAGCGCCAGCGCCAGCCGCTCAGCGTCGTCGTTGCCGATATCGACAATTTCAAGCTGATCAACGACCGCTACGGCCACACGGTGGGCGACCGCGCGCTGCGCCATTTTGCGGGCCGGCTCGAACGACTGGTCCGCCGGGGCGATCTGATCGGCCGCATCGGCGGCGAGGAATTCGCTTTGCTCCTCGTCAATACGCGCGCGCAGGATGCGCTGGAGGTGGTCGAGCGCATCCGCCGCGACATCGCGGCAATGCCGGTCGACGGCACGAGCCGGGTGGTGATGACGGCCAGCTTCGGCGTTACCGGCCTGCGTCCCGGCGATATTTCGCTCGCTTCGCTGCTCGCCCGTGCCGATCGCGCGCTCTACCGGTCGAAGCTGGAAGGCCGCGACCGGGTGACAAGCGCCGACGATATCGAAGAGATGGCGTGATTCCTGCCTCTCCCGCCCGTGGGAGAGGACCTTGGGATATGCCTATCGGAACGGCGGCTCGTTGAAGGCACGCAGCTTCCGGCTGTGCAGCCGCGCGCCCTCGCCACGCAGCTGGTCGACCGCGGCGATGCCGATCTGGAGGTGCTCCGCGATCGCGCGCTCATAGAAGCGGTTGGCCTGGCCGGGCAGCTTGATCTCGCCATGGATCGGCTTGTCGGAGACGCACAGCAAGGTCCCATAGGGTACGCGGAAGCGATAGCCCTGCGCGGCGAGCGTTGCCGACTCCATGTCGATCGCGACGGCACGGCTCTGGCTGAAGCGCAGCGCAGAGGCGGTGTAGCGCAGCTCCCAGTTGCGGTCGTCGGAGGTGACGACGGTGCCTGTGCGCATCCGGAGCCGCAGCTGTTCCATGCTCTCGCCCGAGACGATTTCGGCGGCGCGGGTCAGCGCCTGCTGGACCTCGGCGATCGCCGGCACCGGTATCTCGGGCGGCAGGACATGATCGAGGATATGATCGTCGCGCAGATAGGCATGGGCGAGCACATAGTCGCCGATCCGCTGGCTGGGACGCAGCCCGCCGCAATGGCCGATCATCAGCCAGGCCGCGGGCCGCATCACCGCGAGGTGATCGGTGATCGTCTTGGCGTTGGAGGGGCCGACTCCGATATTCACCAGCGTGATTCCCGACCGGTCGGGCGCGACGAGGTGATAGGCCGGCATCTGGTGCTTGCGCCACGCGCTGTCGGCGATCGCCTGGCGCGGATCGGGATCGCCCGCGCGGATCTCGACCCCGCCCGCCCCGCTCAGCATGGTATAGCGGCCGCCCTTGTCGAGCTGCTCGATCGCCCAGTGGACGAATTCGTCGACATAGCGGTGATAGTTGGTGAACAGGATATAGTCCTGCACATGGCCGGGCGGCGTGCCGGTATAATGGCGCAGCCGCGCGAGGCTGAAATCGACCCGCGGCGCGTCGAACAGGGCGAGCGGTCGGGGGGCGCTTCCCTCCTGCACCCACAGGCCGTCGGCCAGCTCGTCGCCGATCTGCGACAGCTCGGTCGAGGGAAAGATGCGGGACAGTTCCAGCGCGGAGGCGCCGGTCAGGTCCAGGTCGTCGCCGGCATCGAGCACATAATTATACGGGATTTCCGTGGTGCTGAGGCCCGCGCTCACCGTTGCGCCATAATCCTCCAGCAGCAGATCGAGCTGCTGGGCGAGATAGGGAGCGAACAGCCGCGGTTGGGTGACGGCGATCGCATAGTCGCCGGCCTCCTGGAGCCGCCCGAAGGAGCGGCCGAGCGGCCCGGGATCGCGCCCGCCATCATAGCTGAGGCGGATCTCGGGATAGGCGAAGGCGCCCTGGCTCCGCAGCCCCGGATCGGGCCGCTCGCCCGTCCGGATGAACTGGGTCAGCGCCGCGCGCAGGCGGGCGACCGATTGCTGATAGATGGCGTCGAGCTGCTCGACGAGGTCCAGACTTTGGGGTGAGGGCAATATCTACTCCTTATGCCTCGCGGGCGTCACAGCTGCCCGAGCATATGCTCGGCGCTGCTGACATTATAGTCGCGCGGGGCCTCGACATTGAGGGTCGTCACCACCCCGTCCCGGACGATCATCGAGAAGCGCTGGCCGCGCATGCCGAGGCCGGCGCCGCGTCCGTCCATCTCCAGCCCGATCGCGCGCACGAAATCGCCATTGCCGTCGGCGAGCATCGATACCTTGCCGTCGGCCCCGGCGGACTTGCCCCAGGCACCCATCACGAAGGCGTCGTTGACGGCCGTGCAGACGATTTCGTCGATGCCCTTCGCCTTCAGCGCATCGGCCTTGTCGACGAAGCCGGGCAGGTGCTTGGCCGAGCAGGTCGGCGTGAAGGCGCCGGGCACCGAAAAGAGCGCAACGGTGCGGCCGCCGAACAGCGCGTCGCTGGCGACGTCGACGGGGCCATCGTCGGTCATTTTCTTGAAGGTCGTGGCGGGGATGCGGTCGCCGCTGTTGATCGTCATGTCATGCTCTCCTTGTGACCCGAAGGGTTAGTCCTGCCTTGTTGCATTTTTTGCGGCGACATTGCGAATCTTCCACGGCGCGGGATGATCATGTCCTCT
>SCUQ01000019.1 GCA_004297635.1 Rhizorhabdus sp.
CACGCCGAGACCGACTGGCCGGCCCGCGACGCGGGCCTCCAGCGCCACCTGCGCCGCCGGCCAATGGGGCGCGAATGCCCAGCCGCCGAAGCCGATCGATCGCGGCGCCGGATCGATGCCGTCGAGATGCCCGGCCAGCGCTGGCGGTTCATGCGGTGCCAGCCGAACGGACGGCACCACACCGGCATCGGCCGCGCCGATTTTCACCGGACGGCCCTGCCCTCGCTCCTGGAAGATCGCAATCATCAGGCCGAGCATGCTGATCCCGTCGAAATAGTCCAGCCGCCGCTTGTGCAGCCGATCGATCAGTGCGTCTCGATCGATCGACCGCCACAGCTCCAGATCGCCATGCGCCGCGACCTCGGCCGCCAGAGCGGCCCGGATCGAAGCATTGCTGTTGATCGAATATTGCCAGTTGCCGAAGGCCGGTGGCGCCCCCGCCGCCGGCAGGATCGGCGCGGTGCCTGGGACCCCCGCGGCCACCCCCTCATCCCAGCTCTGAAAGGCGAAGGGCAACGGCAGCAGTTCGGGCGCGCAGCGGCTGATGATCAGCCAGTGCAGCAGCTCCCGCTTGCGTTCCTCGGGCGTAAGCCGGAAGGCAAGACGAAGGAGCGCCGGGGCACCCAGCGGGACCACCGGCTGGCGTTCGAACGACTTGATCGCACGGATCGCGCCCAGCCAGTTGGGCAGGCGGTTGCGATAGTAGAACAGGTCGGGAAGATCGGCCTCGCGCGCGCCCTGGCTCCGCGCCTCATCCATCTGCGCCGCAAGCTCGGCCACAATCGCGGCGCGGGCCTCCGGATGGAGCAGGTCCATCGGGTCGAACGGCGCCTGCAGCCGCACTATCGCGACCGGGTCGAGCGGTCCTTCCGGAAGCGCCCTCTTAGAATAGGCCTTCAGAACCTCGCCCATATGGCCACTGATGATCGTCTCGGCGGCGATCCGCTGGCCCAGGATCAGATCCCAGCCACCGACCATATGGTCGCTTTGCCAGGCCTGGGCGGCGAGCGTATCGAAGAAGCGTGCCCGGCTCCACACCGCAGCCGCATCACTGCCATGCGGCGCCTCTCGCCGATGCGGCAATCCGAGCGCCGTCGCGATGGCCGAGCCCGCGATCACATCCGGATGACCGGCATAGCCGCGCGTGAACAGTCGCAGCCGATCGCGCAATCCCGCGGCGAGGCATAAAGCGAGGACGACCCGGCTATCCTTGCCGCCGGTAATCGGCAGATCGATCGGCCCGTCGCGCGGGATCGCGAGTTTGATCGCACCCTGCGCCTGGGCGATGCCTTCGTCGAGGAGCGGATCGAGTGCCGCGGAATAGCCGCGCGCGCCGTCGACCCGGATGATCGGATCGGCCATGGCGGCAATCGAGCTGCCGCCTGCCCCGAAGCTCAGCCTATGTTCCTGGGCAAGCTGACGGACGGCCGCATAAGCCGTTCCGGTGCCGACCCGATAACCGGTCGCCGCCAGCCAGCGTGCGCTCCCCGCATCGGGGGTGCGATCATCGAGCAGGGTCGCCAACAGCCCGGCGCGATTGGAAACCACCGGCGCCCCGTTGGCCGCATGGAAAAGCTGATGCAGGCCCGGCCGGTCGGAGAAGGCATCGAGGCTGCCATCGGAATGGACCCGCACGATCGCATATTCGCCCGCGACATCGGCCGGCAAGGTCGCGCCCGGCCGGTCGAGCAGAGCGGCGACCGCTGCCGCGTCGAGCAGTTCAGGGGCCGAACCACGCAACCGCCAGACCAACCCGTGGATAATGCAGGCGCCCGCACCAGCGGCCTGCCAGACCTGTTGTTCGGGCGTATAGAAATGAGTCCGCGTGGCGAAGGCCGCGAAGTGCCATCGTCCGGCTGCACCGACACATTCTCCGCGAACCACGCTCTCGGGCACGATATGCGCGTCGCTTGCGAGCAGGGCATGAAGCTGCTCCGCCGAACGGCCTTCCGCCGCCACATCCTGCCAGAAGACAAACAAGGCCATGCCGCCGCCTTACCGCCTATCGCCGCCGCTGGGAATCACCCGCGACTCGGCCGGCCCCTGCGAGAGGTACCGATCCGCGGCCACACTCGCCGACCGCCATTCGCGGCATGGAAAGGCTTTGATAAGAAAAGAAAATTATGGGAGGCCAGAAAGTGAATAACCCGGCTTTTCAGGGCCGGGTTATTCGCTGGAGGATTCTGACTAATGACCTATCTGGTTTAGCCCATCGGCTCGACAAAGCAAGTCGAAAGCGCACTTCCCGACAAACTTTCGTCTGATGCCCGGCATGTCGAAAAGCCCGGGATTTTAAGAGATGGTGCGGGCGGTCGGACTCGAACCGACACTCCTTGCGGAACCGGATTTTGAGTCCGGCGCGTCTACCAATTTCACCACGCCCGCGCGTGCGGCGCAGCTATAACGTCTCGATCGCGCCGCGCAACCGCTCAGCGCGCGAGCGCCATGCGCGTGATCTCTTCATAGATGTCCGTCAGCGCATGGAGATCGGGTACCGCCACCGCCTCGTCGAGCTTGTGCATCGTCGCGTTGCACAGGCCGAACTCGACGACCGGACAGAGACGGGACAGGAAACGAGCATCAGACGTGCCGCCGGTGGTCGACAGCTCCGGCTTCAGCCCCGTCACCTGCAGGATTGCGGCCGAGACCAGCGCGGAGAAGTCGCCCGGCGGCGTGATGAAGCTTTCGCCCGAGATGACCGCGCGCACCGAGGCGCCCGGAGCATGTTCGCCGACGGTGCGGCGGACCAGATCGACCAGCTCGGCACCCTTATGCTCGTCGTTGAAGCGGATATTGATGCGCGCACGCGCGACCGCCGGGATGACGTTGGTGGCGCCATTGCCCACATCGATCGTCGTGATCTCGAGGTTGGAAGGCTGGAACCAGGCATTGCCGTCATCGAGATGGATCGCATCCAGCGCCGCCAGCGCCTTCACCAGCGCAGGGACCGGATTGGCGGCGAGATGCGGATAGGCGACATGGCCCTGGGTGCCCACATGCTCGATCCAGATGTTCACCGATCCGCGCCGGCCGATCTTCACCATGTCGCCGAGACGATGGGTCGAGGTCGGCTCGCCGACGAGGCAGAGATCGGGGCATATGCCGCGTTCGCTCATCCAGTCGATCAGTGCGACGGTGCCATGGGTGGCAGGGCCTTCCTCGTCACCGGTGATGATCAGGCTGATCGTGCCCGTCTGCTGCTCGATCCGCGCAACGGCGGCGATGAACGCAGCGATCGCGCCCTTCATGTCGACCGCGCCGCGCCCGTAGAGCAGATCGCCCCTTATATCGGCAACGAACGGGTCGCCATGCCAGCCCTCCCCGGCCGG
>SCUQ01000192.1 GCA_004297635.1 Rhizorhabdus sp.
ATCAGCATCGCGTTTCACCCACCGACGCGCAGAATGTTCGTTATCGCCAGCGCCCCTACACCCAGGTTTCGAACGAGCGATTCATCGACACCGGAGCGATCGCGGCAAAGGGCGACGACATCCTCGGCGGCGAAATGGCGCTAGTCTACAAGTCGCTCCATTTCGCCAGCGAATATCAGCATGTCTGGGTGCATGGCCTGGGCTCCGGCCATGTGTTCGGGATCAACAATGGCGCCGGGACCACCAATTTTCTGGCGGGCGATCCGCAATTCCGATCCGGCTATGTCGAGCTCGGGTACTTCCTGACCGGCGAGACGCGCGGTTACAAAAGCGGGCGCTGGGATCGCACCAAGGTGCTCCACCCCATCACCGACGGCGGGATGGGCGCGGTCCAGATCAACGGCCGGCTCGATGTCACCGATCTCAACGACCGGATCGGCGGCCCCGCCACCGTGCTGGCGGGCAACAACATCACCTATGTGAACGGCGGCACCTCGAAAGGCTATGAGGCGAGCCTGATCTGGCTGCCGATCGATTATGTGAAGCTCATGGTCCAATATGCGCATATGGACGTGTCGGGAGGCCCTTCGGCCCGCGCCTTCTCGCGCTTCACCTCACCCCTGCCATCCGGCTTCCTGCATGGCTATGGCGTCGACAGCGTCAGCCTGCGCACACAGCTCGACTTCTGAGCCATTCCGCGCGGCATATATTAAGATATCAGCCCTGACAGATTTACTTTGGCTGTAACCAGGCAGGCCTTCTTGACGAACATGTAACCGAACGGTACCTGCATTTCATACCACGTACCGATCTGTAACATCCTGTCAGGGAAACGCCATCATGGCCTATCTCAGCTTCTCGCCTCTCGATGGGGCAAGCAAGGCGGCGACCGCCTCCGACGCCGGGCTGTTCTCGTCGACCGAATTGCGGGTGATCGGCCTTGCCGAACGCCGCGATGCGACCCGCGAGATCACGCCCGACAGTCGGCTCGGCCGCTTTGTCGAATGGGCTTTCGGTCTGCGCCTCGCCCGCCCGCTCGCCGATCCGCGGCTGGAAAGTCTGCGCCGGTTCGCATCGCTCGCGCGGCACCATGCCGATGAGGTGGCGCAGGACGATCTGCGGCGGCTGGTCGATGCCGGCTATAGCTGGGGACAGGCCTTCGGCCTGCTGTCCTATCTCGGCAGCGAGAAGCATGGCCATGGCTGATCCGGAACACCCCGCCGTTCCCTGCGGCGGGGCCGGGGGTGGGCGCACTGCCCCGTGACACGATCCGGCCGTCCCCCCAGGCCGTCGATCGCCGCCCACCCCCAAACCGGCTGTCAGATCTGCTGCACCAGCGCCTCGAGCTGGTCGGTCGCGATGCCCCAGCCCTGCTCGAAGCCCATCGCCTCATGCTGGGCCATGTCTTCGGCGGTCCAGTGGCGGACCACCGCCGTGTAGCGCGTCTTGCCACCCTCTTCCTCGAAGGTGAGGATGCCGGTCATGAACGGCTTCTCCGACGGCACCCATGCCTCGCTATAGGCGTCGGTGAAGACGATCTTCTCGTTCGGCACCACCTCCAGATAGACGCCTCGGTTGGGCACCTCCTGACCCTCGGGCCCGCGCATCACGATCAATGTCGAGCCGCCTGTCCTCACATCGGTTTTCGCCTCCGAAACACCCCATGGCGGCGGACAGAACCACCTTGGGATCAGCGCGGGATCGGTCCAGGCGCGGAACAGCTTCTCACGCGGGGCATCGATCAGGCGGGTGATGGTCAGTTCGTACATGCCGAGGCTCCTTCCGATATTATCGCTCCAGGACGTCCGGCCGCGCCGCCATCCTACAGGAAAGATGATCTATTTTGTCGCGAGCCTGTCGAGCTGCTGGCGTATATAGGCCGCCTCGCCCGCTGAGCCGGCCAGCCCGATCGCCCGACCGAATGCCACGCGCGCTTCCTCTGCGCGGCCGAGCTGATTCAGAAAGGCGCCCCGCGCACCGTGATAATAGAAATACCCATCGAGCCGCTCGCCCAGCGGGGCCAACAGCGCCAGCGCCTCTTCCGGACCGGTGATCTTCGCAACAGCGACTGCCCGGT
>SCUQ01000193.1 GCA_004297635.1 Rhizorhabdus sp.
ATGCCTGGTTCGGGCTGACGATGATCGTGATGACGGCGCTGCAGGCGCTGGTCCAACCTTCGATCACCGCGCTCATGTCGAAGCGCGCACCCGCCGATGCGCAGGGCGAGATGCAGGGCTTCATCGGCAGCCTCAACGCGATCGGCGCCATCGCCGCGCCGCTGCTGCTCAATCCGGCCCTGGCCTGGTTCACCGGCCCGGACGCTCCGGTCTATTTTCCGGGGGCGGCCTTCGTGATCGCCGCAGCCTTCGCCCTCGCCGCCTTCCTCTGCCTCGCGCTCACCCGTCGGGTGCGGGACGAGGTTCAGATGCCCTCGTCGAAGGCCTGATAGCCCAGCGCCGTCAGCCCGACGCCGATCGCCGCGATGCAGCGATCGATCGTCGCGCGATCGGTGGACCGCACCACGAAATTGGCGCCGACCTTGCCCTCGCGGAACAGCGGATAGCTGCCGATCTGCGACCCGGCATGCGCCTTTTCGGTCTCGCGCAGCAGGTCCGCCACCTCGCTTTCGGGCACCCAGCAGCCGATCGTTCGCGACAGCAGCGGCAGGCCGCCTTCCAGCCTGTTCGACAGTGCCTCCAGCATCAGTCCGGCAATATGCGGCACGCCGGCGAGAATGAAGATGTTGCCGATTCGGATGCCCGGCGCGCCCGATACGCGATTCTCGATCAGCTCGGCGCCCTCCGGCACCCGGGCCATCCGCAGTCGCGCGTCGGTGAGCCCCCCGCGCGTGGCATAATATTCGTCGAGCACGGCGCGCGCACGCGGGTGGATCACCACCGGCACGCCCAGTGCGGCGGCAATCGCGTCGACGGTGATATCGTCATGCGTCGGGCCGATCCCGCCGGTCGTGAACAGATAATCGTTGCGCGCCTTCAGCTGCAGCACCGCCTCGCCGATCAGCGCCAGATCGTCCGGCACGACGCGCACCTCGGCCAGCCGGATGCCCTGCAGGTTCAGCCACAACGCGACCTGGGCGACATTTCTGTCCTGGGTACGTCCGGACAATATCTCGTCGCCGATCACCAGCAGGGCGGCTTTCCAGATACGGTCCGGCGCTTCGGCCTGTTGTTCCGGCGTGGTCATACCATGTCCCATAGTGCGGGATCGCGCGCTGTGGAAGCGTCATGCGCAGGCTCGCAAATCACACTATTCTGACATATATGTACCCGATGACGACCTACATCACCGCTGACGAGACCACCGCTTCCAACCCCCGCTCCGGCGCGATCAAGCTGCATGGGCCAGCCGGATTCGCCGGTATGCGCGCCGCCGGGCGCCTCGCTGCCGAGATACTCGATGCGCTGGCCCCCCATGTCGTTCCGGGGGTCGAAACCCAGGAACTGGACAGGATCGTTCACGACATGACGATCGCGGGCGGCGCCGTCCCCGCCACGATGCATTATCGCGGCTATACCCACAGCAGTTGCATCAGCATCAACCATGTCGTCTGCCATGGCATTCCCGGCGATCGGACGCTGAAGGACGGCGATATCGTCAATATCGACGTCACCCCCCTGCTCGACGGCTGGCATGGCGACAGCAGCCGCATGTTCCTGGTCGGCGATGTCGGCATCAAGGCGCGCAGGCTGGTCGACGTCACCTATGAATGCCTGATGCTCGGTATCGAGCAGGCCAGACCGGGCAACCGGCTTGGCGATATCGGCTTCGCGATCCAGCGGCACGCCGAAAAGCATCGCTATGGCGTGGTCCGCGATTTCTGCGGCCATGGCCTGGGTCGCGTGTTCCATGACGCACCGGAGGTCGTCCATGTCGGCCGCCCGGGCACCGGCCCGGAACTGCGCCCGGGCATGTTCTTCACGATCGAACCGATGATCAACATCGGCCGGCCCGATGTGAAGCTTCTCGACGACGGCTGGACCGCGGTAACGCGTGATCGCTCGCTGTCGGCGCAGTTCGAACATTCGATCGGCATCACCGAGGATGGCTGCGAGATCTTCACCACAAGCCCAAGGGGGCTGCACAATCCGCCCTATGTCTGAGCGGCGCCCGTCGGCCCGCGCCCGCGCGATCAATTGCAGGGCAAGAACTGCCTATTTTTGAGGCACATCGCCAATAGATGCCGCCTTTTGCGGCATCGCGGCAGATTATCGCCTAGAAGCATTCCAGCGTCCTTGCGACTCGCGCTTTGGCACGCTTATTGAAGGCCCGCTAATGCGCTGGCCGGGAGGGCACAGGTGAAAAAAATCGAAGCGATCATCAAGCCGTTCAAGCTTGATGAGGTCAAGGAAGCCCTCCACGAAGTGGGCGTTTCCGGCATCACTGTCACCGAAGCCAAGGGTTTCGGCCGGCAGAAGGGACATACCGAGCTGTACCGCGGTGCGGAATATGTCGTCGACTTTCTGCCCAAGGTAAAGCTGGAGGTCGTCGTCGAGGACGGCCTGGCGGATCGCGTGGTCGAGGCGATCGCCGCGGCAGCGCAGACGGGTCGCATCGGCGACGGCAAGATCTTCATCCTGCCGGTCGAGAGCGCGGTCCGTATCCGGACTGGAGAGAGGGACGCGGACGCGATCTGATCGCGGCGCCGGGTACCAAAGGCAGGGCGCAACGACGCCCGAATATTCACGGATTTTCTCACGGGGAAGGCAAGGCACATGGCGAACAAGCCCGCTGACGTTCTTAAGGTTATCAAGGACAAGGAGATCGAGTGGGTCGATCTTCGTTTCACGGACCCGAAGGGCAAGTGGCAGCACCTGACGATGTGCGCCGGCGTCGTCGGTGAGGACGAGCTGACCGACGGCTTCATGTTCGACGGTTCGTCGATCGAGGGCTGGAAGGCCATCAACGAATCCGACATGATCCTGAAGCCCGATCTCGACGCGATCTGGGTCGATCCCTTCTCGGCCACCCCGATGCTGATCCTGGTCTGCGACATCGTCGAGCCGTCGACCGGTGAGCTCTACGCCCGCGATCCGCGCTCGACCGCGAAGCGCGCCGAGGCCTATGTGAAGTCGATCGGTATCGGCGACACCGTCTATGTCGGCCCCGAGGCCGAGTTCTTCATGTTCGACGACGTCCAGTTCGATACCACCTATAATTCGAGCTACTACAAGCTCGACGATATCGAGCTGCCGACCAACACCGGCAAGCCGCTCGAGGGGGGCAACCTGGGCCACCGTCCGCGCGCCAAGGGCGGCTATTTCCCGGTCGCCCCGGTCGACAGCGCCGTCGACATCCGCGCCGAGATGGTCTCGACCATGCTGGAAATGGGCCTGCCCTGCGACAAGCACCACCATGAAGTCGCCGCCGCGCAGCACGAGCTGGGCCTGACGTTCGGCACGCTGGTCACCACCGCCGATCGCATGCAGATCTACAAATATGTCTGCTGGCAGGTCGCCGCCGCCTATGGCAAGACCGTCACCTTCATGCCGAAGCCGATCAAGGAAGATAACGGCTCGGGCATGCACACCCACATGTCGATCTGGGAAAAGGGCAAGCCCCTGTTCGCGGGCAACGGCTATGCCGGCCTGTCGGACACCTGCCTCTATTTCATCGGCGGCGTGATCAAGCATGCCAAGTCGCTCAACGCCTTCACCAACCCGACCACCAACAGCTACAAGCGGCTGGTGCCGGGCTATGAAGCTCCGGTGCTGCTCGCCTATTCCGCGCGCAACCGTTCGGCTTCGTGCCGCATCCCCTATGGCACCGGTGCCAAGGCGAAGCGCGTCGAGTTCCGCTTCCCGGACGCGATGGCCAATCCGTATCTCTGCTATGCGGCGCTGCTGATGGCCGGCCTCGACGGGATCGAGAACAAGATCCATCCGGGCGAGGCGATGGACAAGAACCTCTATGATCTTCCGCCGGAAGAGCTGGCCGAGGTGCCCACCGTCTGCGGTTCGCTCCGCGAGGCGCTCAATGCGCTGCAGGCCGATCATGGTTATCTGACCAAGGGCGGCGTGTTCACCGAGGACCAGATCGAGTCCTATATCGAACTGAAGTGGCCGGAAGTCGCCCGCTGGGAAATGACCCCGAGCCCCGTCGAGTTCGACATGTACTTCTCGAACTGATCCACGAGAGCAGTTCAGGAAAGGGCTCCGGAGCCTGTGCCCCGGAGCCCTTTCCTGAACTGCTCTC